>NZ_JBFPKI010000019.1:0-109749 GCF_040948675.1 Paraburkholderia sp. BR14312 | reverse complement strand
CATCCTATTGCCCCGCCGACGCGGCGCCGCCGGTGGTTCGTCGTCTCCGGCGGCTACGCCGCCTCCGACTCCTCACCACCGGCCAAAACAAACGTCAACGACCGGCCAAGATAATTGTCGCCGCCCATTGAGCCGCGCACCTGCATATGTCATATTGCGACATATTATTTATGGGAGCCTTACGGTGACCGGTACTGCGGTGGATGACAGTCTACGCAGAGACAGACGCGATTCACGTGGGCGGCGCATGGCCTTGAGGGAACTGCACCTAGCCCCGACCGACGCAATCCGGGCATCGTGAAGGCCTTGGCGGGGTCACGCGAGGGGATGGGACCGCGATCTCCGACGACAGTGAAACGCGATCGCACACGACCATCGCCGAACACATACCCGGTTCCAACATCCGGGAGCAATACGATGTTTGCCACACCGATGTTTCTCGTCGCCCTTTTCGCTTTAATTGTGGCCATGCACCGCGGCGTGACCCGCAAGGCAGACGCGAGCCTTCGCGCACAATTCGATGCGCAAGGCTCTGGCAGCGCAGTGTCGCGCCAGATGATGCGAGTTGCGGGATTTAGCGTCTGAGGACGGAAGCAGACCATCGCGTCCGGGTAGCTCACGCGAAAGGGAGAAAACGCGGGGCGCCTCGGCCCCGCGGTTGCGCTACTGGCGCGGCGCCAGCCATTTAGGTCCGCTCTAACATCTCTACTGCGAGCGCGGCGGTGGCGCGGCGTTCGCTACAGCGGCCACAGGATCGAACCGCCTGAATCCAGAGCCTCGGCTCGTCCTGATAACCGGAGATCTCACGGACGAGGGTCTCCCGGAAGAATACGAAATGCTGCAACTGCTGGCGCAGTTGACGCACCCCAATATGGTCTTACCCGGCAACCAACGATGACCGCAGATGTCTGCGCGGCGCGCTCGACAATCAACCGCGGCTAACATGCGCGGGTGGACTCAATTTTCGGCGTCGATGTCGGCTATGTGCGCATCCTTGCGATAGACACAAGAGTCCCAGGCTCCCGCCACGGTGAAACCGGTCCGGCGGCGCAGTTGTGGCTGGAACGCGAGCTCGTCGAATACGTGAACCGACCGGTTGTCATCCATGTGTCATCCGCCGTTTCGCACCGGCATCCCCCATCTCGAACTTTTCGGCATGCAGACGACTGACGCCTTGCGACTTCTTCTATCCGGACATCACAACGTTGAGCGCATCGTCACCGGGCACGTTCATCGCGCGTTGCACGCGCGTCCTGGCGCCGTACCCGTGTTGACCTGCCCAAGTTACGACAACGCAGATTGCATTGCGACTCCAGCCAAATGCGAATCCCGCGTCGTTGCTCGAACCTCCGGCCATCCAGTTGCACTGCTGGCAGGATGGCGCGAGTAGTGGTGCATCGCATCTTTGCCATATCGGCGAATTCGGTGAACAGTTTCCCTTCGCATGACTGAAGTTGCGCTGTTCGACACAGTGCTTTCCGTAACAGTTGCAAACTTCGAGAGCGCGATCAGTCGCCGGACCAGGCGGTGATGCGTCGCCGCAGACATCACCCGCGGCGTTTCGCGGTTTTCGATGCAGCGGGCGCACGCACAGTGGGCTTTGGGGATGCAGCCGAACGTGTCGCCTTCGAGACGCCGGGGTCGGTTTTACCCTTTGGCTTCTTCACGGCAGAAGCACTGGCTTTCACGTCTGGCGGCACGGCCTTGCCTTTCGGTGTCACTTTTGCGTTCGCAGACGCCTCCGATGCCGTCGATCTCGGCGTGCGTGCCTTTTGTGAAGCGGTTTCCTTGCGCGTGCGCTTGCTCCGGGCCGGGGGCGCATCGGCAAAGGGCTCCGTGTCGATATCGATTGCGAACACATCCCCCAGGTCCACGTTGTCGAGTACCTTGCCGGACGCCGGGCCGGCTCCTGCCCCGGAGAGGTTCGCACCGGTGCTGCTGACGAGATCGCCAGGATCAACGCCGCGTAGCGCAAAGAGCAACTCAGGCTGCTGGTCGAGCCGCGCGCCGACGCCGTAGAGTACGGCGGCGACGTGCTTGCACATCGTCGCCCCGTCCAGGCAGTTGCAGCCGAGTTTGATCTCCTTCGGCGCGGGCAAGAGCCCACTGCCCGGCTTGCAGATGCGGCCCATCACCGCGGCCGACAGCTTGCCCTGCAGCAGCTCGACCATGGAGTCAACCGACGACGCGCATTCGGCACTCAACGCCCGCCACTGTTTCTCCGGGCAGGCTGTGACATCAATTTCGATCTCGTACAGGCTGGACCCCATGACCTGAGCACGGATCCTGCCCGTCGAAATCTGCAGATCGATCACCGAACCATTGCGCACATAGGTACGACCGCGTGGCAGGCGACTGGCGTAGTCGCTGTAGTGCTCCAGGTTATCGCACCACGCCTTGCCCCAGAAGGTCTTCGCGATAGCTCCACGATAGGGCGCGATGGGCGACAGCATCTTGCCAGCCTTGAGAGCTTTCGCGACCAGTTGCTCCGCCTGCTTTCTGCGCTCGGCCACCGGGACGTAGGGGTTCCATCCGCCGTAGTCAGCCATCGGCGTTCCTCTCCTTGATCAGTTTTCCTGCGCGGAATGAATATCGAGCCTGACCAGATCGAGCAGCTCGCGGTCACTCATCTCGGTCAGCAGCAGCTCCGCGCCGCCCTCAAGCACATCCTTCACCAGTTGCTGCTTTGTTTCGATCAGCTGGTCAATCCGGTCCTCGACCGTACCGCGGCAAACGAACTTGTGTACCAGAACATTCCTGCACTGGCCAATGCGGAAAGCCCGGTCCGTCGCCTGATTCTCGACCGCCGGATTCCACCAGCGATCGAAGTGAATCACGTGGGACGCTGCAGTGAGATTCAACCCCGCGCCGCCCGCCTTGAGCGAGAGCACAAAGAACGGTACCGCTTCATCTTCCTGGAATTGCCGGACGAGTTCGCGGCGTTTGGCAACAGGCGTGCCGCCGTGGAGAATCAGGCCTTCCCGGCCAAAAAGCGAGCCGAGGTGGGCAGCCAGGGGCTCCGTGGTTTCGCGGAACTGCGTAAACACGAGCACCTTTTCCTGTTTCGCTGCGATCACGTCGACCAGTTCGCGCAGCCGCGCAAATTTGCCGCTGGCTTCCGGCTGCCACGCCGCGTCGCCAAGCCACTGGGACGGATGGTTGCAGATCTGCTTGAACCGCAACAGGTAGCTTAATACGGTCCTCTTGCGTTCAATGCCCTCGGTACCATCGAGCGCCGCAGCCAGGTCCTTGACCGCGCGTTCGTACAGGGCGGCCTGGATCGGGCTCAGGTGACACCACGCCTTGAGTTCGGTTTTTTCCGGGAGATCGGTAATGACACGCCGGTCCGTTTTCAGGCGACGAAGGATGTAGGGCCGCACAAGAGTGCGAAGCGGGCCGAAATGTTCGGCTTTTGCCAGACGCCGGGTCAGACCGGCAAAGTCCTTCGCCGAGCCCAGCAGGCCGGGATGCGTGAAATCGAATATGGACCACAGATCCGACAGGCGATTTTCCACCGGGGTGCCCGTCAGGGCGATGCGTGAGCGGGCCTGAAGCTTCTTGACCTGTTTCGTCTGCCGCGCGCCGGGGTTCTTGATCGCCTGGGCCTCGTCGACAATGGCGACGCGCCACTGCATCGTTTCCAGAACGGGCTGGCGCAGCAGCGAGCCGAAGCTGGTAATGACGAGGTCCGTCTGCGCGAGCCGCGCGCTGTCCAGGGCGCGCAGTTCGTCTGCAGGCGTCATGGACGGGTGCGCCACCAGCACGCGCAGGCCCGGCGCGAAACGCTCCGCTTCCGCGGCCCAGTTCGCCAGCAGGGACGCCGGGGCGACCAGCAGGCTCGGGCGCGGGTCGACCGCGTCGCGCCTGAGGATCAGTAGCAGGGAGAGGACCTGCATCGTCTTTCCGAGACCCATATCGTCGGCAAGACACGCTCCGAGCCCGAGCTGGCTGAGCAGGTAGAGCCAGCGCACACCGGCCTGCTGGTACGGTCGAAGCTGAGCTTTCAGATCGGGACCCGGATCGACCTGCGCCAGGCCTTCCGGCTGGCGCAACTGCTGCAGCATCTGTGAAAGCCAGTCGCCAGCCACGACCTGCGACCAGTCGCGCTCGCCGAACGCGTCATCTTCATCACCGGAGACGCCCGCCAGAAGACGCAGCGCATCGTTCAGCGGCAGTCCCGCCTGCGCGGCGTTTTCCAGACCTTCAAAGCGCTGAAGCAGGCGGCCCAGCCTCTTCGTGTCCACCTCGATCCAGCGCCCGCGAATCCACTGAAGGCCGTCGGCCCCCTTGAGCAGACTCCGGATCTCGGCCGGACTCAACGCTTCGCTATCGAGCGACACCTCCATCCTGAAGTCGAGCAGTGCTTCCCTGCCCAGGCGTGACGGAGGCCGCGTCCCGACGCTCGCCCTGACCGCGGGCCGCGCGGGGCGTCCCGCGGCCCAGCTCGCCGGTAGTCGAACCATGATGCCGGCCGATTCCAGGGCCGGCAAATCGGAGAGCAGGCGAAACGCGTCGGCCGGCATCCAGCGCAACGGGTGGTAGATTTCGCGCGATTCAACCATCGCGCGCAACCAGTCGCAGCGTTCAGCGGCACGCTGGACCGGCATCAGGAGGGAGAGAAGCTGTGCCTTGTTGCGCGCACCGGAGAACTCTTCGAGCGCCCGGGAAAGAGGTTGATGCTGCGTCTTGCCATGGGCCGACAGGCGCGCAGCGTATGTAGCCAGGAACGCGAAAGGTGCTTCGGGGTCCTTGCGGTTTTCGGCAAGGTTGAAGTGAACCCGGCCCACCAGATTCCATGCAGGATGACGCGACCTGAGGAATGCCTGAAGTGACTCTCCCGATTCAGCGAGCTCGTCGCGCAGGGCGCCATCGATTTCGCTCCACAGTGCCGCCAGAACATCCGGAGTGAGATATTCAGCACCCGTCATGGGTGGCGCGTCGTCGATCAGTGTGCCGAGCTCCGTTGGGTCTGGCTCTGCGACCGCGATTTCCCCACCTTCCGTCGTAGTGCACAGGGCCGTGACATAGCGGGCTCCCAGTTCTCGCCACCACGCCCAGGCGGGCGGCAATGCCCGCCCGATGGTCGAGCTTCCCAGATAGAGCAGCCCGTGACCGGCGCCGCGCGCGAAAACCGCGCCCAGCGCTACGTCATCGGGCAATGCAGGTGCCTCGACGTCGGGTGCGGCAAGCAAATGGCCGGCCGGGGTGATTCTTGGCGAGAGGCGATCGGTATCGGTCAAGGACATGAACAATTGATGGGGAAGAGTCCCGGTTTCAAATGTAGACGGAAACGATCACGTATCGCCTGCGCCGTGGAAAAAATGCCCGGTCCTGGTCGTGGGACGGATTGTTTCGCAGCACGTCACATGACATCGCCGGGCAACGCATCCGTTCACCGCGCGCAACGCCAGGCCCTTGCGGGTGCGGGCGCGCTCAGCATTGCGACGCGGGCGCCGGTCCGTTACCGGTTACCGGGGCGATGTCGCGCATGTTGACCGTGCTGAATGCTTCGGCCAGCGCAGCCCCATCGGTCGGGAACGGCTCGTCCCAGACGGTGGACGTCCCGGACGCGTCGATGATTTCCAGTATCCAGCCGTCGCGACCTTCATCGCCGGCGCGATAGATGTGCGCATCGACAGACGTGCCGCCACGCGTGATGCGCGTAGCCAGCGGGGACAATGCCAGCGGGTGAAACGCGTCGTCCGTCAGTCGACCGATCGAATCCACGAGGAACACATCTTTGGACACGCTCCCGTCCCGCGCGGCCCGATTCCTCGCGGTGATCTGCGTCGCCGGCTTGGCTTTCGACCACGAACCCGCCGGAATCGCACCTGGCTGCTCGCCCTGCTCCAGCGATCTCCGACATTCCTCACACACGTAGCGATGGATATTGAGTACCGATGCTGCGAGCTGGAGGACAAACGACCGGCGTTGCCCGACCGTGTAGTCCCGTCGCGCCAACTCCTCGTATCCGGAGGCGGTGCCGAACAGCAGGATGATATTGAACCACCAGGGGTGCCGTTCGATCAGCGGCTCCCAGGCCTCCCGGTCGATGTCGATGCCCTTGCAATACCCCTCGCACCATTCGTCGAGGACAGGAACCTCTTCGCCCTCGTATACGCTCGCGTGCAGCGGGAGTTCGAACAGGTCCGGGCATTGATTCAGGGTGTCGTTGATGTCGTTCCAGTATTGAAAAATCAGTCCTGTGACCTTGCGAGCCCGGCCTGCCGACAGGAATCTGGGTTGACGGGTTGCGTGCCTGGCATCCCAGATCCACGGAAGGATCGCGCCCGGCATGATCGCGTTCGGTCCGGAGATGACGGCAGTCAGAAATCCATGCAACATGACCGCACCCATCGCGTCGTCGCAGACGGCATTGCCCGAAAGAAAGCGTTCGAGGAATTCCAGTTCTTCGTCAGTCAACGGATTGTTGAGTTCGGGATCGGGATGATCGAATTTCATGGTATGTCCGTGCGGTATGCGGCAACCGCGATGCAGTTCTTCCGCGCCGCCGTTGCCGTCGACGTTCAGCGCTACGCCGCGCTCGTGAGGCATTTCGGCCAGTGTCGCAGTCCCGGCATTTTATCCGAGGCGCGATGCATGGACCGGACGCCGGGCGACACGCGATGAATGCTTTGGCTGCCCTGTCGGCAGTTTTTTTGCTAGGGTGTACCCGTCACCATGGCAGGCGCGCGCGGCTCAGTCCGAACCGCACGTGCTGGCTGGAACGCATCCACGCGGGCTAGGCATCGCGGATGCCCGCGGTGCGGCGGCGCATTGTCATCACGCCACCGGTCAGCCAACCAGGGCTGTTGGGGCGACGTCGTCGCAGCAGTGTCGGCCCGCGCCCGGTTCGCAGCGGTCGCGGGGTAGCCCCATTGCTTACCGACAGTCGTACGGCGAACTGCTGGTCTCGGCCAGAAACAGACCTTAGCTCTGCCTGCCTGACCGTCAGCTTTGGTAGCGTTCGCGGCCTTTCGACCCGAGGCCGCAAACAGTTACTCCGCCGCCTGGCGGCGAACGAGCGCGCAGGTAGCGTCCCGTTTCGTGCCACTAGGCCTGACCGGTCGGCCGGGAATCTGGACGAGCACTTGTGGGCGCGGGTCGCAGTACCAGTACCATCGTCCCCGAAATCGCGCCGGGCTTGACATGGCAGTTCGGCAATTCAATGCGAGCGGTCGACCATTCACGAGCGACCGCCGTGAGCGTCCCCACTTCAGCTTCTATTAGCAAATTCCGCGATGCTGGCATCGTATCGACCACCCTTGCCGCCGAGCGCAACGGTCGCGCGTTTTGCACTGACAAGTAAGGCCGCAACGGCCGCGTCGATGGTCGAAGGAGTACCAAATCTCTCTTTCGGTCCCGACAGCGTGAGCGCACCCACCAACTCGCCAGTCGAGTCGAACACGGGGACGGACGTCGAAGCGGTTTCGGGATCGCGTTCACCAAAAGACGCCGCCCAAAGAGCGTCGCGCAATTCGCTCCAGCGAGGATCCTGTGCCTCAGTGAAAGCGAGCAGCACCTTGCCGGAGGCACCTTTGTCGATCGGGAACTCTTCGCCGACGCGAATTGACACACGCACGCTCCTCGTCGGCTCGACACGATAGAGCACCAGTCGATGATCGCCCTGCCGCACATAGAACGACGCCGTTTCCCCCAGGTCGCGGCTCAATTGCTGAAGCAACGGCTCGATAACGGGACCGACCTGGAAGGATCGCTGATAGAGCGCGGCGAGCCGTAGTGGCTGGTGGCCGACGCCGTACTGCCCGTCACTCATTTTTCGGATGAAGCCTCCATGCTCCAGCGCGCCCAGCAGGCGCAAGGCCGTGCTTTTGTACAACCCCGTGCGCCGCGAGAGTTCGGTAAGCGTCAACTGGTCGTCGGTCGGCCCGAACGCGTTGAGGATGGCGAACGCACGGTCGAGCACAGCTACGCCGCTGGAACTGTCATTGGCAGTGTCGGATGGCTCAGGCGTTGAAAGGGCATCAGCGGTCACGGCGTGTGTGGTCGTCTTGATCATAATTGGCATCGTATCGTTCTATCTGACAGAACTCAAGTTCTATTTCCGTGGGTTTACCCCGCTTTCGCGGGTGTTTGGATGCGCCTATAGTTCTGTCTAATGCAACATTGGTCTGTCTGCCAGAACTAAGGAGCCAAATATGAGCACTTCAAGTCCGAAGGTGCTGATCAGCGAGGTCGGGCCGCGCGACGGTCTACAAAGCATCAAGAGCGTCATGCCCACTGCTGCGAAGCTGCGATGGATTTCCGCACTCGCGGCTGCGGGAATCAAGGAAATCGAAGTGGGATCGTTCGTGCCGGCGAAGTTGCTGCCGCAGATGGCTGACATCCGCGAAGTCGTGGTGCATGCCCTCTCAATCCCGGATCTGCACGTCGCGGTTCTCGCACCAAATCTTCGTGGAAGCCAGAGTGCCTTCGAAGCGGGTGTGCATAAGGTGACGCTTCCCGTTTCGGTGACCAACGAACATTCGCTGGCCAATATCCGGAAAACCAACGAGCAGATGATCGAAGAAGTCCGCAATATCGTCGCGCTTCGCAACGAACAGTTTCCGGGCGTGCAAATCGAGGCAAGCGTTTCCGTTGCCTTCGGCTGCACGATTGCGGGCACCGTGAGCGACGATCAAACGATGCGCATGTGCCAGGCAATGGCCGAGAGCGGCGTCGACGAAATTGGCCTCTCCGATACCAGCGGCTATGCGAATCCGGCACAGGTTCGCCGGCTGTTCCGTCGGTTGCAATCGGAATTCGGCGCGATGGCTGGCGGCGCACATTTCCATAACACGCGCGGACAGGGTTTAGCGAACGTCGTCGCCGCGCTCGAGGTCGGTGTGACGACAATTGATTCGAGTCAGGCCGGCCTGGGCGGCTGTCCTTATGCGCCAGGCGCGACCGGCAACATCGTGACCGAGGATCTGGCGTTTCTGCTCGAAGCGATGGGCTACGACACCGGTGTGGACATCGACAGGCTCATTGCCGCGCGCGCCATTCTCGCGGAGGCACTGCCTGGCGAAGCGTTATATGGACACGTGCAGGACGCGGGTCTTCCAAAGGGATTCGCGTATGCAGATGGCCGCGCGCCCAGCGCGCCGCAACCGGAAGGCTGCCTGATTGGAGTAGCGCAATGAGCGACGTGCAAGCAAACCAGAATCTGCCGTATAGCGGCGTACGCGTCGTCGAGATGACGCACATGGTGATGGGGCCGACATGCGGCATGGTGCTGGCGGACCTGGGCGCGGAAGTGATCAAGGTCGAGCCTGTTTCCGGCGACAGCACACGTGTTTTGCGCGGTTCCGGTGCGGGCTTCTTCAGCACGTTCAACCGCAACAAGAAGAGTATCGCGGTCGACGTAAAAGATCCCCGCGGCGTGGAGATCGTTCACAAGCTTCTTGCCGGGGCAGACGTGTTCAGCGAAAACTTCAAGAGCGGCACCATGGATAAGCTCGGCCTCGGTTACGCGGCGCTGTCCAGGCTCAATCCGCGTCTTGTCTACGTGTCGCATAAGGGCTTTCTGCCCGGCCCGTACGATCATCGCACCGCACTCGACGAGGTTGTGCAGATGATGGGCGGCCTCGCTTATATGACCGGACCCGACGGCAGACCGTTGCGAGCAGGGACGAGTGTCAACGACATCATGGGTGGAATGTTCGGCGCGATCGGTGCGATGGCAGCGCTGGCTCAACGCGAACGCACGGGACGTGGTCAGGAAGTACAGAGCGCATTGTTCGAAAACAATGTATTTCTCGTCGCCCAGCACATGATGCAGTACGCGGTGACCGGTAAGGCCGCGGCACCGATGCCGAGCCGGATTTCAGCATGGGCGGTCTATGACGTGTTCTCGGTCAAAAACGGCGAGCAGATCTTCCTCGCGGTTGTCTCGGATACGCAATGGCAACTGTTTTGCGACGCTTTCGGGCTTGCAGAACTCAAGGCTGACGAGCGGATCGCTTCCAACAATCAGCGTGTGCAGGCCCGTGAATGGTTGTTGCCGCAGCTTCGAAAACATATGGAAGCGTTCTCGGCTGCCGAGATCAGCACAATCTTCGAGCGCTGCGGACTGCCGTATGCGCCGATCACGAAACCGCAGGATCTGTTCGATGATCCGCACCTGCTCGCTACCGGCGGACTCGCCGAGGTGACTTTGCCGCCCGACGCAAGTGGCGCAGGGCAGGCAATTGCGACGCGGACTGCGCTGCTGCCCTTGACGCTTGGCGGTGAGCGCCTGCACCTGCGTGCGGCGCCGCCTTCGCTGGGTCAGGATACCCAAGCGCTGCTGACGGGTCTCGGATACACGCCGGAGGATCTCAGGCAGTTGACCGAGGCCGGGATCGTCAAGTGTCAGGACGCTCAGCCTGGCGATGCGTCGAACCCATCGGCGAACGAACTCGCCAGCGCCTGACGTTGCAACACCCACAAAGAATCACCGAGCCGCAGAGGCCACTGAGCCTTCTGCGCGCCTTGATTCGTCTGGAGACGAGACATGACATCCATTTCATCGAACACCACGACAGACAGCGTGGTGGGTTCCACCGTCGAGCAGTCTGCGGTTAGAAAAGCCGCGTGGCGGTTCATTCCGCTACTCGCGCTTGCGTATTTCTTCAATTATCTTGATCGCACCAGCGTCGGTTTCGCGGCGTTGACGATGAATCACGATCTTGGCTTGAGCGCCACGCAATTCGGCTGGGGTGCGGGCATCATGTTCGCCGGGTACTGTGTGTTCGAGGTTCCGAGCAACCTGGCGCTATACCGCTTCGGCGCGCGACGCTGGCTTGCCCGCATCATGATCACGTGGGGCTTTTTCGCAGCGGCAACCGCGCTCGCCGTGGGGCCAAAAAGCTTCTACGTGATCCGGCTGCTGCTCGGTATCGGTGAGGCCGGCTTCTTTCCGGGTGTGATCTTTTTTCTCGCGGTCTGGTTTCCGGCTAGCTATCGCACTCGCGTGCTCGCATGGTTCACCGTCTCCACGCCGCTGTCGTCGCTCGTCGGTGGTCCGCTGTCCGCGGGACTGCTCCATATGGACGGTGTCCTGGGACTGGCGGGCTGGCGGTGGATGTTCATCGTTCAAGGACTGCCCGCGTGTGTCCTCGGTTTTCTGGTACTGAAAATGTTGGCGGACAAACCCGCCGATGCGAAGTGGTTGTCCCAGGAGGAACGGCAAGCTCTTCAAGGCGCGTTCGATCGGGAAGACGCGTCCGGTCAGAAAAAGAAAAATTTCGTCGCAGCGTTGAAGGACGTACGCACCTACATTCTTGCGATGATCTCCTTCGGCTTCACGATGGGCTCTTACGGCATCGGTATCTGGCTGCCTCAGATGCTGAGGGCTCACGGGATGAGCGTGACGCAGACCGGCTGGATGTCGGCCGTGCCTTATTTCTTTGCCACAATCGCATTGCTCTGGTGGGCAAAGCGGGTCGATCGTCGCGGCGGCCCGATCGCCAATCTCGCCGCAGGGCTTTTGATTGGTGCGATTGCGCTGGGTGTCTCGACGTATTTCCATCAACTGGTTCCGGCCATGACCGGCATTACGCTGGCGTTGATCGGTACGATTGCGGGCCGCACGATCTTCTATACGCTCCCGGCCCGGTTCCTTTCCGGACAGGCGGCTGCGGGTGGCCTCGCCTTCATTAACTCCATTGGTGCGCTCGGCGGATTTGCGGGACCGTACCTGCTGGGTTATCTGAAGGACAGTTTCGGTACGTTCTCGGCCGGCATGATTGGTCTTTCGATCGTGCTAGGCATCACGACTTTGCTGACCTTGTCGCTTTATGCCTTTGGCCGCGGGGAACAGGAATGAACAAATGCCCTTCGCCGCGGCGCCGGCAGCTGATTGGCGCTGCCGCAGCATCATTGATTTTCCCCGCTGTCACTCTGCGTCAGGCATTTGCAAGAGAGGAAACGCATCCCGTGAGTACAACCAGCAACTATCTTTCCGTTCGGGCTGACTGGCTCGCTTCCGGCACCGAAGCGGCGCTTGAACCCGACCTGCCGATCGTCGACGCGCATCATCACTTTTATGATCGTCCGGGCTGGACCTATCTTCTCGATGAGTATCTTCAGGACGCGCAAGCGGGCCATAACCTCACCGCGTCGGTGTTCATGCAGGGGCTGACACGATATCGCCCGTCTGGTCCTGAGTCGCTGCGCCCGGTCGGAGAAATCGAGTATGTTGCTGGCGTCACGGCACCTTTGCAAAAAAACAAGCCGGAGGTTGCGAAGGGTATGGTCGGCTATGCAGATCTTCGCAGGGGAGCGGCGGTTCGCGATGTTCTCGAAGCAGAACTGCATGCCGGAGATGGTCGGTTCCGTGGCGTTCGACATCTCGTTACCTGGGATGCTGACCAGACGCTCGTCAATCCATTGTCGGCGGCGCCTCGAGGGCTGCTGCTCGACTCCGGCTACCGGGCAGGCGTCGCACAACTGGCTCCGCTGGGCCTGTCGTACGACGCATGGCTATTCTTCCCGCAGTTGCCGGAGCTGTTCGACCTGGCGAAGGCCTATCCTGATACGCCTTTCATCATCAACCATTGCGGAGGCGTGGTCCGGATTGCCAGCTATGCAAATCAGCGCGCAGAAGTGTTTGATGCCTGGTCCCGCTCGATGCGTATGCTCGCCCAGTTGCCGAATGTCTATGTGAAGGTGGGCGGCCTCGGCATGCGCATTAATGGCTTCGAGTTTGAAAAGGGCGAACGTCCGCCGTCCTCGGACGATTTGGCCAAAGCATGGAAGCCATGGATGTACACATGTATCGAGGCGTTCGGTGCAGAGCGCTGCATGTTCGAGAGCAACTTCCCAGTGGACAAGGGTTCCTATCCATTCAGCAACGGTTGGAACGCCTTCAAGAAGTTGACTGCGCACGCTAGCGCTGGCGAACGCGAGGCTTTGTTCCGCGGGACCGCGCGCAAGGTTTATCGCCTTACGTGAGCGCGTCGCATGGAGCGGCGGCAGGCGGCAAGCCTGGAATGACCGCTGTCCTTCCGACAGCTGCCTTCGGGCAATCCGTTGCGTATGACCGGATGGGGTCGGCTGCTGCCGAACGTCTGGACTTCGTCAAACGCTGAACTCCTATACCTTTTCCCAAATTCGGCGTAAGCCGCCGACGAACGACCCTGGCGAAGTGTGCCCACACGTCGTCAACGCTTACGTCGGGGGCAACAGATCAGAAAACCGCATCCGTTGTCATTGCTCGCCAGACCGCCACGCGGCGACGTGACCTGCCCGAGGAAAAGCCCTTTGTCGGACGTGCCGTCGCCGAAGTTCGGCGCTGGCGATTAAGCGCCCGTTCGCAGCGGCCCACCGGAAAGTGACGAACCGGCCCAAGTCGATATGCCCCCTGTTTAACGCCCACCTGCCGTAAATGTATGAGCGGGGAAGCGGCTCCCGAAGAACCCGGCTAAGGATCTGCTAAGTCTGAGTGTTCAGACTGCAGGTCTGTCACCCGATTTCCGAGGAGCCACCGTATGACCTACACGTCCGATCGACCGGCGACACGCTGGCTCAACAAGGTGCCCGCGATCACTTTCGCGTTCTGGATCATCAAGATCATGTCGACCACGGTCGGCGAGACTGGTGCCGACTTTCTCGCGGTCAACGCGGGATGGGGACAAGGCGCAACGCGCGCGCTGATGACGTCGCTGCTTGCGATCGCGCTCATTCTGCAGATGCGCACGCGCAGGTACACACCATGGATCTACTGGCTTACGGTCGTGCTCGTGAGCGTCGTCGGCACGCAGATTACCGATTTGCTCACCGACGGCCTCGGTGTCAGCCTCTACATCAGCACGGGCGTATTCGCCATTGTGCTCGCGGCATTCTTCGCGATCTGGTATCGCGTCGAGGGCACCCTGGCGATCGACGCGATCGACACGGCGCGTCGCGAAGGGTTCTACTGGGCCGCGATCCTCTGCACGTTCGCGCTCGGCACGGCCGCCGGGGATCTCGCGACCGAAGCGCTGGGTCGGCTTCTCGCTCGGCGCGATGTCGTTCGGCATCCTGCTGGCTGCGGTCTACACAGCATGGCGAATCGGCGCGAACGCGGTTCTCACGTTCTGGATCGCGTACATCCTGACGCGACCATTCGGGGCCTCGCTCGGCGACCTGCTCGCGCAGTCGCGCAGCTACGGCGGGTTCGGCATGGGGGCCGCTTCGACGAGCCTGCTGTTCCTCACCGTGATCGTCGTGCTCGTCGCCGTCGCGCAGATCGGCGCGAGTAGCCGCGCGCGCGTCGAGAGCGCCGAGTGACCGTCACGTTTCTTTCAACATCGAATCGAGGATTTTTCATGCGTTATCCCACCACGCTTTCGCGTCTGCTCGTTGCCGTTTCCGTGTGCGCTGCGCTCGGCCTCGCGGCCGGTTGCTCCAAACAGGTCGGCAGCGCCGCCGCATCGACCACGGCGTCCGCCGCTGCGCAGGGCGGTTCGCCTGCGAGCGCGTCGAAGCTCGGCGACCTCTCCCAGTTCCGCAGGATTGCGGCCGACGTGTCCGCTGTCGTTGCCAGGGGCGACCTGCCTGGCGGCAAGGCACGCATCAAGGATCTCGAGGTCGCGTGGGACGAGGCCGAAGCTGGCCTGAAGCCACGTGCGGCCGACGACTGGCACGTGCTCGACAAGGCGATCGACCGCGCGCTCGAAGCACTGCGCACCGACCACCCGAAGCAGAGCGACTGCACGGCAGCGATCACCGACCTCCTGCACACGTTCGACAGGCTCGCCGGCAAGGTCTCGTGACGCGCATGCGGAAGTCGCCGGCGCTGATTCCGGCTATCGCCCGTGGAGTGGAGTATGCGAATACTGCTTGTCGAAGACGACCCGATGATTGGCGAAGCTGTCCAGGCTGCGCTGAAGGACGCCTCGTACGCGGCAGATCGCGTCACGGACGGCGCGCTCGCGCTGACCGCGTTCGCCGCGCAGCGCTATGACCTGATCCTGCTCGACCTCGGCCTGCCCGCCCGGGACGGCCTCGATATGCTGGCCGGCATCCGCGCGAACGGCAGCGCGGTGCCGGTCATCATCATCACCGCGCGCGACGGCCTCGACGACCGCCTGCGCGGGCTCGACGGCGGCGCCGACGATTACATCCTCAAACCGTTTGAAATGGCCGAACTGCTCGCGCGGATTCGCGTGGCGATCCGGCGTCAGGTCGGCTCGGCGGCACCCCGTGCTGAGCAAC
Source organism: Paraburkholderia sp. BR14312 (assembly GCF_040948675.1). Taxonomy (NCBI): domain Bacteria; kingdom Pseudomonadati; phylum Pseudomonadota; class Betaproteobacteria; order Burkholderiales; family Burkholderiaceae; genus Paraburkholderia; species Paraburkholderia sp. BR14312. Next base: position 94,569 of record NZ_JBFPKI010000019.1, on the reverse strand, counting down.
GGCATCGTGTCGCTTGACCCGGCGACACGCGAAGTCGCGGTCGGCGAGTGCACGCCGATACAGTTGTCGAACCGCGAGTTTTCGTTGCTACGCGCGCTGCTCGTACGGCCCGGCGCGATCCTGTCGCGAAGCGAGCTCGAGGACCGCATCTACGGCTGGGGCGAGGAAGTCGAAAGCAACGCAGTCGAAGTCCTGATCCACTCGCTGCGCCGCAAGCTCGGCAGCAGTGTGATCAAGAACGTCAGAGGTGTCGGATGGATGGTGTCAAGAAACGGCTGAAAGAATCGATCCAGTTCCGTCTGTCAGTCGCGCTCTCGGTTGCGATCCTGGTCGTCGCGACCGCGGCGGCGGCCTTTTCGTTCTCGTCGGCGTACGTCGAGGCACATGAATTCCAGGACGACGTGCTGCGTCAGATTGCGACGCTGCTCGATCGCCAGAGCGCGCCGATGCCTGCTTCGCCGACCGGCAGTGCCATACACACGCCGGAGAGCGACGAAGCGCCGCGCGTGATCGTCGAACCGCTGAAACGCGACGGGGCGCCGCTTGCTGCCGGCGACTGGCGACTCGCCGGTGCAGCGACGCTGCCGGACGGTTTCCATACGCTCGATGCGGACGGACGGGCGGTGCGCGTGCTGATTCACACGCTCGCGAACGGCGAGCGTATCGCAGTCGCCCAGGATGCGGGCGTGCGGGATGACACCGCGCGCGAAGGCGCAGGGCGGACAGCGATGCCCCTAATCATCCTGCTGCCGATTCTGCTGCTGGTCGTCGCCGATCTCGTACGCAAGATGCTGCGGCCGGTCGCGTCGCTGTCGGCCGAAATCGACGCGCGCAGCGAGCACGACCTGCAGCCAGTCGAGACCGGTCAACTGCCGGTCGAGGTGCGGCCGTTCGTCGTGGCAATCAACCGGATGCTCGGACGTGTGGCGCAGTCTGTCGATGCGCAGCGCCGCTTCGTCGCCGACGCAGCGCACGAGCTTCGCTCACCACTCACGGCGATGTCGCTGCAGGCGGAGCGGCTCAGCGAGACGGATCTACCGGTTGACGCACGCGCGCGCCTGACCACGCTGCGTGGCGGCCTGGAGCGCAGCCGCAAGCTGATCGAGCAGTTGCTCGCACTCGCACGGATACAGGCGAAGACAGCGCGGCCCATGGAACCGGTGTCGGTCCACGCGACCTGGCGGCGTGTGCTCGAAGACCTGATGCCACTTGCTGAAGCGAGGCATATTGATATCGGCGTCGAAGATGGGCCGGATGTGCGAGTGAGCGTCGACAGCATCGAGCTGACGACACTGATCAAGAATCTCGTCGACAACGCGATTCGCTACACGCCAGACGGCGGACGGGTCAATCTGGCCGTCCGGGAGACAGGAACTCAGGCGCTGTTGACCGTTACCGACAACGGCCCGGGCATCGCGCCGCACGAGCGTGCTCGTGTGTTCGATCCGTTTTATCGCATTCCGGGTAACGAGCAGATCGGCTCAGGGCTCGGACTGGCAATCGTCCGGACGATTGCCGACCGGATGGGTGCCGAAGTGAGTCTGGCGCCCACCGACACGCATACGCAACGCGGCTTGCGCGTGTCGGTGCGGATTCCACCGCACTCTCGCTGATCTCGCTGCGAGCGCACATCTTCCAGTATCCATCAGTCCGTACCCGGGGTGTCGTCAAGTTTCGGAAGTTCAAATTGACCCGGGCGGCGAGCGCTGATGGTCGCAAAGCCACGGACTTGATGAGCGGCCAATCAGCGATCTGACGTCCTCGAACAGGGAGCCGGGAAGTAACTGTGTTATGGATGAAGCCCGGTATGGGTGCCTTGGGTCGGCACACACGGCACGTTACCGGGAAACGCCGGCCGGGCGGAACACCCCGGTCCGCGGCCGCCGGATTCTCTCCGCGCCGCGGCCGCCGGATTCTCTCCGCGCCGCGGAGAGAATTCACGGCCACCACCACCGGTCACTCCGCAAGCGCGCCATCCTGATCAGAAAAGGCCGCCCTGCCGCGTGTCCCGCACCGGGGACAGCGACGCCCGGGCGCGCCGAGCCGCCGCACGTTCGCGACCGGTTTCGCCTTCACCGCTCAGGAAGCCCGTCTCGCTGACGGCATCAAGCCAACGGTTACATACGATCCCGACACGTCAGGAGGTACACTACTCCCGCAGTTACGTCACTTGCTGAAGACGGGTTTTTGCACCGTCTGCCTATGTTGGGGGGTTGGGCGCTGCAAGACCGTTAGTCGCATTTATCGGCTGGACGACCATCGCGGTTGGCAGCAGACGGATTTGACAGTTGGCCAGGTAATGTTGAAAAAGGCGCATTCGGTAATGGGCGCCCCGCAGCCGTCAACCATTGCGCACGGCCGCAACGATATTCACAACGGTCGGCAAGCTGTGACGCCCCCCAGCATGGCCGCTACCCAGGCGTCGTGGTCGGCGTCGCGCTGGTGATGGCGCGTGAGTCGCCGGCAAGAAGCGGAGCATCCATCAGAAAGATGAGCGGCTGACGGGGCACCGTGAATCGTTCAGACTGGCCTGGTCTGCGAAACACCGGCGAGATGCAGGATCTTTGCTGCGACCCTGCGGAAAAACGCGTCGTCCCGTTCCTTCTGGGCAGCATCATCAGCGACGCGATGCTCGATCAGAATGCCGCGGCGCTTCATGATTTCCTGAGTACGCAACTTGCGCTCGAGGTAGTCAGGATCGTCGGCGCCCATCGTCTCGATGACGATACGGTGCAGCCGTGCCGCAACGCCAACCGCTGCCACCGATCGGAACGTCAGTTCAAAGTCGGGGCGGCACCACTGGCTCGGCGCGTCGGTCCGCCTCACCTCCCGGTCAAAGAGCGGTTTCCAGAGCGTCACGTCAACGCCGTGCTTTTTGACCCACGCCATGACGTCGAACAGCAATTTCAGCGTGACTCGCTCATACCGGCTGTCCAGAGGTACGGGGCGCGCAAACGAATACGCATGCTGCGCGAACGCTTCCCGAACGCGCGCGTTGCCGTCGCGATCGCGGTCTACCACGCCGAGCACCCAGTAAGGGGGCTGCGTCAGTCGCTGATCGCGGCCTCCGGCGCGGATACCCTTTTCCGGGCGAAGAATGCACTCGCCCATGCTCGTTTTCTTGATTGCAGCGCCTGCGCGAAGCTCGTCGGCGACGAACAGCAGTAGCGCACTGCGTGCCTTCTTTTTCGGCCATACCAGGGCGTCGACCTCTGTCATCTTCTCGTTGAGATGTGTCCATGGCTTGAAATAGAGTATCTGCGAGAGTGATAGCTGCGGGCTCAGCGCCTGATCTGCTGCATATGCCTCGAGCCGCTCCCACGTTCTGGACTTGTCATTTAACGCGTCGACGTGCAGCCGTGCGAACCCGGCGTCGTCAAGAAGCGTGTGCAGGATGCGTCCGAGCCGCGGCAGGCGGCGCCCCCTTTCGCCAACGCCGCCCCCTGATCCCGTCGAGCCGCCCGGTCGTGCCGCGCCTTCATTCAGATCATCCAGGTAGTCAAGCGCGTCGCCCACTGGTCTGAGCGGATTGTGCTGGCCAGGGCGCGCGCAATCATCGTCCGGCTCAACGTCTTCCGGCTCCGGTGTCTGCCGGAACGACGCCAGGGCGCAGTGGTGCTCGCCGTATTGATGCATGCGCACGAAATGACGCGGGCCGTCTTCACGCATCCGAGCGGTCAACCGCGGCCGGCCACCGGGTGCTCTGACGCAGTCGCACTCGAGCCACAGACGCACATGTCGTCCGTCGTGCATCTCTTCGAGCACGGCTTCCACGAGTCTGACGTCCTCAGGCCGCACTTGCTGTCCGTCGCCGCAGAACCGCCGCACAGCTGCAGCTTCTTCAGCACTCAGATGTCGCCTCACCGTCCCGGGGTGATCCCGCTCGACAAGTTCCATGTTGCGCTCAGTGTGAGAGTCGGACGAGCATTGCGAGGCTGTGCACGCGCAGGAGCGAAGCCTTGTAGTCCAGAAACCCGCCATGCATCTGGCGGGCGAACGGTGGGATGGATACAGCTGCGCGTGTAGCCGTGTCTGATACAAGCGGTGCCAATGGTTCGGGGCGCGAACGACAGCCGTTGAAGGCGGACGATGCGTGATGACTGACTGCTCATGCGCACAAGACCGTCTTCGGCAAGAGTGCAAAGCATGTCGTTGATCTGCACCATCGACGTATCGAATCGCCTGGCCAGCTCGCCCGCAAGGTACTCGCGGCTCGACTCCATGATCTCAAGCATTCTTGCAGAATTGAGTTTCATCGGACTCCCCAGGAACAATGCTGAGAATATACTGCCGTCGCCAGGGTCCCGTCGCCGCCCGCGCATGAAAAGCTTGAAGTGCACAGCTGGGAGCACGCCAATTTCGTGCTCACGGACATCGCGCACGCCGACGCCTTTGCGAAGATGCGCATGCAATTCCTTTGGTGAAAAACTCCTGGTGCGCCCAGACGCACGTGCCACCGGTCTGTCTGCAAAGCAGCGCCGAGCGCGCTCGTTGGCGGCGGCTGCCGGGTTCTCCAAGGGGTATCCCCTTGGAGCACGCTATATGTAGACGGAAATGCGTCAGCATTTCCGTCTACATATACGTCGTGCCTCGCCCCGCAGCCAAGCGCCGGTCGATAGATCACGCATGGATCATAATGAATCGACGCTCAATCATTTCTGGACGGCCTGCGGATCATGAAAGATCGCATACCTAACAGATAGGATGCACCTTTCGATCATTCGCGGCATACTGTGTCCGTTCCCCCTGACGTGAGCGCTCAAAATGGACGCCCTGATTGCGGTACAACGCGCGCAACGCCTCGACACCCTCGCGGCTTCGTCCGATGGCCGGTCCAAGACCGCCCAGCTTCGCGACGTGTTCGAGAGCGTTGAACGTGCCATTCGCTCGGGCGTCCGGTACGCCGCGATCATCCAGGAACTCGCCGCAACCGGACCCGTCTTCACCTATCAGACCTTTGCTCTGACACTCAAAAGAATCCGGCGCGAACGGGGCATCGTGTCCCGCCTCACGCGCGCGTCACAGGCGGAAACTGGCCCGGCAGTCAGTCGCGCTCCCGCAGACGTGCCAAGGCAGGCGGCTAACCCGGTAGCAGCCGAACGCGGTGTGCCCGACAGTGAAACTGGCGTGGCCCCGGCTGTGGCGGCCGCGCGCCCCGCGGTGCGTGAGCGGCGCCCGATTGCGCCTGTCGGTGCAAAGCTGCCCGACGACTGGCTCACCGCAGAACTGACGCTTGAGCAGAAACACCTGTTGACGCACGAACAACGCATAGCACGCGCAGATGCCAAGGTCAAACAGTACTGGCCCAACCCGTTCGACCCGGTGCCCCCCGAAAAAGACCAACCGGCATGAGCGCCGGTAATTTGACCCTGCATTCGCACGTGCAATGAAAAACCGCCCGGACTTCCATCCGGACGGCTTCGTGTGGACTACTCGAATGCGCGCGACGCGCGCTCAGTACGGCGCGTCTTCCTCCTCGCCAGGCGAGGCCTGCGCTTCGGACACTCCGTCCGCTTCGGCTGCAGCGGCGTCGCCGTTTTCGTCGTATTCCTCCTCGTCATCCTCGTGGTAGCCGTACGTGACGCGCTCCGGTACCTCCCGGTTACGCAGCACTTCCGGCAGCCAGCCCGAGTCCGTCATGCGAAGTTCCGCCGTCGTCGCTGCAGCGTCCTTCTTCATGCCGCGCACTTCGCTTGCCGCCTGGGGCGATACGCTTTCGCCCACAACGGCAGCAATCCGGTCTTTCGCCACGTGTTCGAAATACCCCGAGCGCGTCGGCTTCCAGTAGCGCGAAAGATCCACCGCAAGCGTGTTCGAGATCTCGTTCACCGCGTGCGGGCGGTCTGCGCTGCTGATCCCGTCCACCGTCGCCGCCACGCAGAACGCGAAGAGATTCGACAGCACGTCCTCGCCCTGTTCCAGCAGCCATGGCAGCAGGTCTGCCGCGCGCCTGGGCAGCATGCGTGACCACTTCCCGCGTTCGCCTTCCAGTGCCTTCCAGGCCACGCTCTCGCCCATGTCGTCGGCATTCGATACCAGCGCCTCGCGCGTCGTGTGCACGTCGATCCTGACCGCGTAGTCCAAATACGCGCGCCCGTACACGTCATCGAAAACGACCGGAATCATGCGCTGCATCAGCACAGCAAGGGCTACGGTCGGTTGCTGCGCAAGCTCGATCTGGACGGCGGCGGTACGGTGCGCGGTCAATCGTTTGCACAGCTTCTCTCCGTGCAACGGACGCTCCTTCGGTGCGCGCGCCGCACCTGCGCTCACCGCGTGCGTTGCGCGTGCCTGCGCAGTCGGTGCCTCCTCGCGTCGCACCAGCCCCCGCTCAATACAGACTCGGCCCTCGTCATCGAGATAGACATATGCGCCTGCCTGCTTCATCTCTTCCGGGTCGAACGCCTCGAAGCGCTCCGCGTACTGGTCCACGGCAAACGTCGCCGCCGTGGCCTCAGCCTCCAGACGCTCGCCCCGTTCTTCGTCCGGCTCACCGTCCTCGTCGTTGTAAGCGTTTAGCGCGGCCTGAGCGGCGTCGGTCGTTGCGGTGAGCGCGGCCAGTTCGGCTTTCTCGTCCTTCGTCGGCTTGCGGGTGGTCGAGCCGATCCGGCCACAACGCAGGATCTCCATCGCCGGGTATTGCGTCCGTGCCTCGATCCATTGCCAGCCTTCCCTTCCGACCGCCTGGGATAGCTCGATCAGCCGTTCCGTTGCGAGCCGGTGCAACAGTTCGGCATCTTCCAGGTATCCCGCGTTTGCGTCGTCGCTGAACAGGTCGCGCCTCACGCGTCCGCCTGCCGCCTCGTAGGCGTCCAGGCCAACAAACCGCGCCAGGGCGCTTTCGCGTGCATCGATTGCCGCGAGCGTGATGGCCTTGCGCAACTCGTCCGGTCGGCGCTGCCAGCTATTGACGGCTTCGCCCCATACGCGTTCCTGCGTCGCGCGGTCATCAGCCAGGGCCAGCACCTTCGCCTGTTCGTAGTCGAGCCTGTCATTACGCAACAGGTCGAGCAGTGACGGCGAAAGGTTGGCGATTTTCAGCGCGCGGCGTACCGCAACATCCGGCACCGCGAACAGCGCTGCGATATGCGCCACGCTCTTTCCTTCCTCCGTCAGCAGCCGGAATGCCACGCACTCATCCGCCAGATGCATAGCCTCACGTTCGCGGTTTTCGATTAGCGACGCGGCGACGGCTTCGCCCTCGCTGACGATCAGGACAGGTACTTCGTAGTCTTTAGTAATCCGCCCCTGCTCAACCAAAAGGTCGAGTGCAGCCAGGCGGCGCTGGCCCGCGCATACGCCAAGTTTCGGCGGTTTCGCGCTGCCCTTCGTTTCATGTACTACCAGGTTCTGGATCAAGCCGTTTTTGGCGATGGTGGCGGCCATGGCGTCGATGCCGGTCGGCGCTTTCTTGCGCACGTTCAACTGCGAGAGCGTGAGCCGCGAAAGGGCGACGTATTCGATCCGCTGCGCGGCGTTTTCGGTTGCTTCAATCTTTCCCATGAAAGATTCTCCGGGTTTCGGCCTCGGCGGGATGCCTGGCCACCCCTCAATAATAGGACATAACAACCGTAATAATGATGAAATTAACTGCAAAATAAAAATTACCCATACTGAATTAAATTCGCGTCTTTTCTTGATATAAAGGACAAAACCGCCTATTGTAGAAACGTGGCCAGGCATCCTGCCGAGGCCGGAAACGGAGGCAACCCGTGAGTACTACTGATTGCAAGATCAGCTCTACTGTCATCCCCGGTAAACTGAAACTGAATGTCCTGCCGCGCTATCTGGGCCGCCATTACATCGCTGGCGAATCACTTGTCTATGACTGGGCAGCACGCCTGTGCAGCAGCTACGACCACGGCGAGTGGCATTACTTCACGCTGTCAAATGGTGGTTTCTACATGGCTCCGGCCAACATGGGCCGCGTGCATGTGCGCTGGCATATGAACGGCTACAGCGACATGATGGGCGCGGATGCCTTCGGCATTACCGTCACCCTCTTCGCCCTCTGTCACCTCGCGGAAAAGACCCTTGATGACACGATCATCGAGCGTTACCACCAGTTGCGTGAGTTCGCCACGCAGCACGTGGAAGCGGCCAACATCCTGCGCGCCATCGACTAACAGACCGGCCCCGGGCCGGGTTAGCTCCTTCATTGGGGAATCAAATGAACAAGCTTGCAACCCGTTTTAGCGGAAATGCCATCGCACTGCGTTCGCAGCATCCTTTGACAAATGACCAGATTGCAGAAGTCGCGCCTTCCATTCTTGCCCACACCGCGCACGAAAGCCGCTCGGCGCGCTACAGCTACATTCCGACAGTCGATGTACTCGACGCCCTGCGCAAGGAAGGGTTTCAGCCTTTCATGGTCTGCCAGACCCGTGTGCGCAATGAGGACATGCGCGATTTCACCAAGCACATGATCCGCCTGCGCCACGCCGACCAGATCGGCGGTCGCGAAGCCAACGAGGTTATCCTGGTCAACTCGCACAATGGCGCATCGAGCTACCAGATGATCGCCGGAATGATTCGCTGGGCCTGCCAGAACGGCATCGTATGCGGCAACGTAACGAACGATATCCGCATCCCGCACAAGGGTGATGTGATTGGCGAGGTCATCGAAGGCGCATTCAAGGTGGTGAAAAGCTTTGATGAGACGGCAGAGCAACGCGAAGGGATGGCGGCAACGGTGCTCGATGAGGGCGAACAGGTCGCCTTCGCCCGCGCAGCGCTCGCGTTGCGCTACGACGAGGGCGCGCCTGTGCCAGTGACGGAACGGCAGATTCTTGCGCCGCGTCGTGTCGAGGATCAGGGCTCCGATATCTGGACCACCTTCAACCGTGTGCAGGAAAACATGATTCGCGGTGGGCTGCGCGGTCGGAACTCGAAGGGCAAGGCGACCACGACCCGAGCGGTCGCGGGCATCGATCAAAACATCCGTCTGAATCGTGCCTTGTGGGTGCTGGCTGACGAACTGCGCCGCCTGCGTGGCTAACCGGACCGCCCCCGCCTCCCGGTCGGGGCGCACCCATAAGGGGAATTCACATGGATCCGCTCAATACCCGTCCTACGTGGCTGTCCGCCCTGCTGCCGCTCCTGGCTGTCTGGCAGTACGGAGACCGTGGCATCGTTCGCGGCGAACTGTACCGCATGGCCCTGTCCGCTGACGCGGCGGCACAATCCGCCGATGCGCTCCGGCGCATTGCCAGCATGCTCGATCACAACGGCAATCCGGTAGAGATGCGTCGCGAGGAGTTGCGCGCCATCGCCCGCGTGGCCCTGGCTGGTTTCGAGCGCGTGCCGCCCTGCGCACCTGTTGCCATGCTCATGGAGCACGACGGGAATCTGCATTAAACTTTGGCATCCTTAGTAATATTCAACGCCCGCGTAGAAGTCGCGCGGGCCTGTGAGGCAACCATGACTGCCGCCTTAACCATTGCTGAAATCGAACAGGCAATCAACTACTGGTGCGCACAGGAATCGCGTGGCCAGGGCGGCGCGCTGTGTGCGAAGGCGCGCCCCCTGGCTCACGTGTACGGCCTGATGATCTACGAGCGCGCCACGTCTGTAGCGGTGTCGCGACTAACGCCCGAACAGGTGGACGCCATCCGCACGGCGCTTGGAAACCAGCAACCGCCACCGCATTAGCTTCGCGATCTGTCGCGAAGCTAATCGGACGGCCGCGCGCTGGCGCCCCTCCCCTTGCATGCCAGGAGGTTGGATAATTGCGGGAGTGTCGCGCGCGCCGCGCGCCCGGATCGAGGCGCACGGGGTCCCCCATGGCCGCATCGTCGGACATGGGGAGAGCGCCGGCGCGCCGCGTCAGCGGCGGGACGATCCGGGTCAGCCCGGGCTGACCACCAACCGGGTCGTCAAGCGCCCACAGGGCGCGTGTATCCCCCGCGGCGTAAGCCGTGGGGGCTGGATAATTGCGGGAGTGTCGCGCGCGCCGCGCGCCCGGATCGAGGCGCACGGGATCCCCCATGGCCGCATCGTCGGACATGGGGAGAGCGCCGGCGCGCCGCGTCAGCGGCGGGACGATCCGGTATAGCCCAGGCAGACCACCAGCCGGGGTCGTCAAGCGCCCACAGGGCGCGTGTATCCCCCGCGGCGTAAGCCGTGGGGGCTGGATAATGACGGGAGCATCGCGCGCGCCGCGCGCCCGGATCGAGGCGCACGGGGTCCCCCATGGCCGCATCGTCGGACATGGGGAGAGCGCCGGCGCGCCGCGTCAGCGGCGGGACGATCCGGTATAGCCCAGGCAGACCACGGGCCGGGGCCGTCAAGCGACCGAAGGGAGCGTGTATCCCCCGCGGCGAAGCCGTGGGGGCTGATTCCATGGACCACAAATGACTACCAAGAATACTTACCTCATCATCCGCCGCGAATGCCTGCAACCCGGCATTTACTGGGCGAAGCCAACAGGTGCAGAAATTCAGGAGATTCTGCGGCAGTCTGGAATGACAGACCGTTCCGCGGCTGCATATCTTGGATTAAAGGACAAAACCGGGCGTCATATCCGACGCTGGACAAGCGCCGAGAATGACATTCCTTATTCTGCCTGGGCACTATTATGTTACGCCGCTGGATACGGGCTCATCTGGGAAATTGATCCTTCGAAGATGCGGACGACGCACGGATCAAACGACATGGAAGACAGCGGCACACCGTCGGACTGAATGGTCTGCGACGACGCTCAAAAAGAGGACCATCTGTATTTCGTGGGCCATTTCGACCAGTAACGCGCGTACTCTCCGGTTACCCTGCCTGCTAATGCCCCTGGTCGGTATGGCTCTGGCCGCTCTCATAGAGCTGCGGCACCAACCCTACGCAGGCGCCCACCTGACGACGGTTGCAGCTCGAGCGCGAGGCGCGACGCGCCTACGTCGCCTATCCCCTTCAGGCGCGCAAGGGCATTGCTTCGCTGGCGCGCGAGAGCCGGCACGTTCGCCTGGCGTGTCTTCTCCAGCGTCGCGAGTTGCTGCTCGGCCAGCGCCAGTCGTTGGCACTCGCGCAGCAGCCGCTCCCGCAACTCGGGCGGGAGCGGCGCACCGTCGTGGCACCGCACCTCGTCACGCGCGAGCCGGCCGGCGAACTGTTTGTGATCGACCTCATTCCAGCAGCCGAGCGTGACCAGCAGTTTGCGCATGCGGTCGCGATGCTGCAGTATTTCCTTCTGCAGTTCCCCTCGATCGCACATCAGATGGCGCGACGCCTCGTCCTGCGGCGACGGTACGTGACCGTATCAAGCAATTTATCGACGAAATGTATTCCACCGGCGTCAAGTCCAACCGACGCGTGCTAATCGAACTGGACAAGATCCGGAACATCGCGGTGGTAACGGCAAGCATCGGACGCTACACCGAGATCCGTCACTACCTGGACGGCCACGAAATCGTCACAGCGTGGCTCACGAAGGAAGAACGCATGCGTTGGATCGCCCGCATGCGCGCCGAAGGATTCACCGGCTGACGGATGGCGACTTTCTTCGGCGTCTGTGAAGGAACCATCTACAACGATCAGCGGTACCTGCGGGAAGAGAAGCCGAACTGGCTGATCAGCCTCGCCTCTGTCCAACGCCTTAGCTACTCGAACATTCGGGTTCAGCGTACGCGCTCCGCGGCTCGGCACGCCCACTGAACATCCCACAAGCTCCCTCCTCCGGGAGGGGGCTTATGCCACGCCTACTTTTTTGGTCTCCGACCACCGGAAGCAGAGTTAATTTTTTACGGGGTCCCCAAACGGCAGAGCTTTGATCCAGTCTATCGGCTCCTGTCACCAAGACGGGACCAACCCAAGCGAAGACCCCGCGGTGCGACTGATCGCCCACCAACTTGGCCATCTCTGCGGAACGTGGGAGATTTTTCACGACCTAGAGGTCCGCGCAAACCTCATCGCTCGCCGCGAGGAGAACAGTGCTGCACTGCAAATCCAACGCGCCGCCACCTGAGTGGACAAGAAATTCCATTTGTCCAGGTGGGATTTCCTGATCCAAATTCGAGGATTTTCCGCCACAGCCAAGTCCGGTGCGGCTTTCCCTGGGGTACGACCCAGGAAAGTTAACTTGCAAGGGCGTTGTTAACCCGCTACATTTCGCCTAAACGATTACGTCGCCGGATTTCGACGAATCTGGCTTTTTTCGATGACGGACGTGAAACGAGGTTACAGACATGGCAATTAAAGACCTCTCGCCCCCAAGAATCACGATTGGGGTGAACGAGCTCAACGCGATCGCCGATCGCGCCGAGGGCACGCTCGCTAAGCTCCGCGACGATCTGCTCGAACCGTGGCCGCGCAAGCAAGCGCCCACGGTGACGGGCGCTCGCCTCGCGAAGATCTGCAAGCTCGAACGGGCACAGATCAATTATCTCTGTACTCGCGGCCACAGAGAAGGCCTTCCTGTTGGGACGATGCGCGGACGCAATCGTGAGTTTACGCTCGCTGAAGCCCAACAGTTCGTGCGACTGGCTGGCCCCTACGAGCCGCGCCCCGAGGGCGCTAAGGGCATTGTCATCTCCGTCGGCAACTTCAAAGGTGGCGTCGGAAAGACGACGAACGCCGTTGCGCTCGCCCAGGGGTTAACCCTGCACGGACATAAGGTGCTGTTGATTGACCTCGATCCGCAGGCGTCGTCCACGACGCTCATGGGTTATGTCCCGACGCCGGAAGTCACCGAAGAGATGACGGTGATGCCGGTTGTCTACGGTGAAGCTGCCGATCTTATCGACGTCGCGATCCCCTCGTACTGGGACGGTCTGGACATCATCCCGTCGTCGTCTGCGCTGTTCGGTGCTGACTACTATCTGCCGAACAAGCAGGCTTCGGAACCGGACTACGAGTTCTGGAAGGTCTTGGACAGCGCGATGGATACGATCCGCGAGCGTTACGACGTGGTGGTGATTGATACGCCGCCGACGCTCTCGTATCTCGCGATCGGCTGTTTCATGGCGACGGACGGGATGGTGATCCCCCTGCCCCCGGAAACCCTCGACTACGCGTCGAGCACCCAGTTCTTCCGGCAGTTCGCCGAACTCTTCCGCTCGCTGTCCGATGGGCGGTCGGTGGAGAAGACCTTTGCATTCATCAAGGTCGTGCTCTCAAAAGTGAAGCCGGGTGTTTCGACCACCGATGTCGTGAAGTCTTGGATCCAGCAGACCTACGCGGAACTGCTTGCTCGCTCCGAGGTACTGGAGAGCGATCTGGTCAAGAACGCGACAGCCGAGTTCAAAACGATCTACGACCTCTCGAAGTACGACGGCTCGACCGCGACGTACAACCGGGCGCTCGAGTCGTTCGACGGCGTGATCGATGAGTTGGAAGCTGAACTGCAGCACGCGTGGCGTCTGCAGATTGCGGCTCAAGGTAGCGAGGTGGCAGATGTCGAGCAAACTTAAAGACCGGTTGATGGCGCGGACGGCGAATCTCGCCGACAAGGTTGCAGAGGGCGCCACGGAACGTACGCCAATCGCGGAACAGCGTCCGATGACGATGCCTGGTCAGCTTGGCGCTTTCCGTCTTGAGGCCCAACGCTACCAAAGGAAGATCGAGGAGCTGACCGCCGAGCTCGAAGCGGCGCGCAATACCGACGGCGCAGTTGAACTGCCGGTGGACAAGCTGCACGAGGTTCCGGGTCGCCGGCGGTTCAAGCCGCGCGAGAAGTACGTCGAGTTGCTTGAGAACGTTCGCCACAACGGACTCATCGAGCCGGTCGTTGTTCTCACGCGCCCCGACGGCGAGTGGGATATCTGGTCGGGCCACCATCGCGTGGACACGCACAGGGACCTCTCCCTACCCACGATTCGTTGTGTGTTGGGCACCGCCAAAGACGAGGTCGAAGCGACCGACGGCGCGTTCTTCGCGAACCTGATGCAGTCGGATCTGACCGACTACGAGAAATTCATCGGGCTCAAGCGCTTCCAGGAAGGTCACCCCGAGTTCACACAAACCGATGTTGCCGAGCGTTCCGGTCTCTCGAAGCAGGCCGTGAGTGATCTGTTCGCGTTCGGCCGGCTCCCCGATGAAGTGCTGGAGATCGTCGACACGAACAAGACGATCCTCGGAGCCGGAGCAGCAGCGGACTTGGCCAGCCTCGCAGAGGCAGGGAAAGCGGCTCGGGTGATCGAGGCAGTCAAGCAGTTGGCCGACAAAAAACTCGATCAGAAGCAGGCGCTGAAGTTTGCGCGGGCGGTTGACGCACCGACGAGGGCTCCCGCGGCAGCAGAGAAATTCAAGGTCAAAGCAGGGAAGGCGACTTGGTGCGACGTGCGCCGTGTGGGCAACGTCATGCGCATCGAGTTCAAGTCGGAAGAGCAGGCGAGTGCGGCTCAAGAGGCGATTCGCTTGCATCTCGAGCGGATGGCACAAGACAGCAGCCACCATCCAGAATGACTAAGTGATTGATTTTTAAGGAGTCGGCAATACCGACTAACCTCTAGGAGCGTTGACGTGAGCTAAGCACGACACATAAACAAAAGCCCTCGGCTGGAACCGAAGGCTTTTGACCAGCAGCTTGAGGACTGGGTCCTAAGCTACCTACCCGATATCTGGCGCCAACCAGTCATCGAGTTCTGTACATAACCGGGCAGGCTTTGTACAGCACCGAGTGTAGCCGATCCCCCTGGTCAGTCAAGCGTTTTCGAATCCATTCTTGAAAATGGACTGGCTATGGCTATCGCGCGCGTACTCGGTACGGCTGGCGAGGGACAAACACACCCTTCGCAAGCAGATCTCTCCACTGACAACGTCAACCTCCCTTGGGTCATCCTCCGGGCGACGCATCGGGCCGCTCGGCTCGACGGCGTCCCGGCGCGCGCACGCGCGGTTCTGGCCGCCCTCGCCCGCACCGTCGATGCCGACAAACCCTTCGGTGAGATCTTTGCTCGTCGCACGCTCCTGACCGAACGCGCAATGCAATCCGAGCGCACGTTTTATCGCAGCCTCACGGACCTGGAGACCGCTGGGCTGATCGACCGTCGACCGCAGCGCCGTTACGTCGAAGCGGGGCTGTTCGGACGCGCGTATCTGCATCTGACGGAAAAAGCTGCGGTGTTGCTCGGACTCGTGGACGCACCCGCCGCTGAAGCCGAAACACAGCCTACCGAAGCAACTGCCCAGTCCGAGAAAGAATTTAAGCAGCCGTATGACAGTGTGGCAGACGGTGCTAATACTAAGGATCTTATCCCTACGTCTTTTCAAAAGAGACAACCGGGGGAGTTTTCCACAAACAAGGCCGGACAACCGCCGCAAGACCTGCAGCGTTTGCGGTCGCTCGGCTTCACGGATTTCCTGATCTTCAAGCTCATGCGCCAAGCCCGTGAAGCTGGGAAACTGCTTTCCGAGGTCGTCGAGGTTTGCTGGGAACCGCTGCGCAAAGCAACGTACCCGATCAGCTACCTGCGAGCACTGCTCGCAAGCCCGACCGACTTCGGCCACCAACTGCGCGCCCGTTCCGCCGAACAAGCCGCTGTCCGAGATGCCGCCCAGGCGAAGCAAGGCGCTGCACGCGAACTCACGCAACTCGATGGCCAGACGTTCGAGGACGCTAGCGGCATGCAACGCTACGTCGTCAGCGAGGGTGGGGCATGTTTGACCGTCTATCGCTCAGGTGAGGACGTCGCCCGGCGCGTCGGCGGAGAATGGGCTGTAGAGTTCGTGGATTTGATTAAACGGGGCCATATCAAACGAATTGGCTTTGCTTCTCCGGCTCCGAGCGCTCAGGTCTCCGCAAAATCCGTCGAGTCGCCGCGGCAGCTCACGCGCGACGTGGCGACGCATCTCGCCGCTCTCAAAGCGCTCTGTGGCTCGCGCGTGAAACACGACTAAGATTTTTTACACATCGATCTAACCCTTGCCGGATAGGCGTTTCAGCGGATTCCATCGGCATTGTTTCACGGGATGTGTGTCGTTTTGGAGGTCACGACCCCACGCCCCCGTAAACGGGAACGTGCTGGAGGTAGCAAACAGCCGCCGAAGTGCGCTTCTGTAGTACGCATCACGTATTTCGTAATAAACGACACCAATAGATGATCAAAATCGACGAGAGCGCGGAGGGTCTGTGGCCAAAGACCGGACTTTGATACTGGAGGAAGTCCGCATACGGTTCGATCGAGCCTCGCGCAGCGACTACCGAGCAGTGGCCGATTGGGTTTCGCGGGCACCGGATCTTTTACCGACGACCGATTTCAAGCGCTCCACGGATCTCATCGCAGAAGCCTTCGCCACACGGCCAAGCCCAAACAACGTCGTGCGACTCGCAATCAATCAAAGCCCGCGCCGCTGGCACCAACCCCCGACATCACAACCATGGTTCTCAGCAGAGGAAGACACCTCGGTGCGAGAGCCAGAAGTCGCGACGGTGTTGCGCACTGGAGAGCGCAGCTTATTACTGAGTTTCGTTGAGTTACTCCGCGCACGCATCAGCGAGCCAGCCAACCTCTATTCGCAGAGTTACCCATCGTTCTGCCGACGCGCGAGGACGGCTCAGCAGTGATGACATGCACCATCGCATTGGACGACGACTCGTCGGATTGAACGCATAGCACTGGATTTTGAAAATGCGGTCTAACGTGGCTGAGGGACTGGCTGCGTCCGGCATTCTTTGACGACTCGATCTATGGAGCGATGCGTCACCGTTCCCGACTCACGCCTTGGAGGAATGACTTATCGAGCGTCCTCGCTCGGATCACGGCCTCGACTTTACTCTGATCGAGTTTCGCCTTTTCCAGCGCCTCGCTTAGCGCCTTTAATTTGGCCGTGTCAGCGGCGGGATCGGGTTTCTTCTTGCCGATGACCAGTCCCGTGATGTAGCCGACGGCTTTGCGAATCAGACTGAGCAAGAATTCAAGGGTTTTCGTGATACGCGCACCGATCGCATTGAAGATGTTCTCGGTGGCGATTCGCAAGTGCGCGGACTCGGTGCCGGCAGCATAGTACGCCTCCAACAAACGGTTGTGGCCCAACGGCGCGTAAGCCTCGGCGGCGGTCTGAAGCGTCAGGCGGACATCCGCATGCAAAAGAGACACGAGGCGATGAAGGTGTGCGAGATTATCGGAGAGTAGTTCCAGTGCCAAACAATCATTGGCGAGATCAAACGTGGGTTGCATGGTGTTACCAAAGGAGGCTTGGTGGAAGTGAAAGCATGTCGGCGCTTGCTGCTTTGGCCGAGTAGTACTCGGCACGCGTGAGCGCCCGCGCGGTCGGACTTCCAGGACGAGTCGTGGTTTTCGGTAGGACCTTCGAGCGCCCAATACCCCGAGTCGAGAAAGATGATCTTGGAGAAGCGGATGCCGCCGGGATGGGTGACCTCGGCGTACAGTTCCTTCTGCCGCTCCACCAGCTGGTTGCGAATGCGCTGCTGTCGGATCTTCGAACGGTCGTAGGTCGCGTCGAGATGACTGTCCGAAGCGATTATGATCAGACTCAGAAAACCCGCATAGAGCGAAAACGCGGGAAGCGTGCCGAGCAGTGCAACGCTCAGGGTCAGCGTGCCGAGCTTGAGGCCTTCGACCATCACAAAGCTCGGCAACGACCGGGTACTTATGCCCCACGACGACTTGTAGAGCTTGTCCAGCGAGGTCACGAGATAGCGCCCCGCGCCATGACGCGTCGCGTACTGTTCGGCGAGGAACTAGTAGCTGTTTTCGTCGTAGATGTCACTCCCCAGCTCCGAGCGGCTCTCGCGCACAACGTTCGACAAGAGGACGGCTTCGATGACCCGTTTATCAGCGAAGTTCTCCAACTCCTCGCAGCGAAGTCCTTGAGTTTGAGTGCTTCACGGGCCGCGAGCAGGATCACCGCACGATCCTTCTGTGTGTCAGCGGTGTCCAGTGCCCGCGCAATGCCAGCCAGCACCTGGTTGGTCGTAGCGGTGCGGGAGATGAACTCAAAATAGACAAACACGCGACCGATCTCGTGCAGCGTGATCGACGCGAGCTCTTCAGCGGAGAATCCGCGGTCCACCAATAGATCGACCGGCATGTAGATCGTCGGTTCGATCTCAGCGAATGCGCCCGACACCATACCGGTCGCGATAGTCACGGTACCCGCACCACGGGAGCCGGCGCCCTTGATGATCTTCAGGCCATCCTTCGACATGGTCCACTGGCGCCGCATTGCGTTGAGCATGGGGTGGTTGCGATCGACCTTGGGGAAGCTGACCGACGGACCCTCGAATCCAAGATCAAACGAGATCTTCAGTTTCGTGTGGGTCTCGACGATCTTCGAGAGCATCTGTTGTGGAGACTCTGGATCGGTCCCGTCCGCCCATCGTTTTGTACCCCATCTTGCGATGGTCGCGTACGCTCCGGTCAGGGCGTCAGACAAAAAAGGGTCTTGGAAGTCGTTATAATCCAGGCGAGCGTGGCGTGTCGAGCGCATTTTATTTTTCCTAACCGGGTCCTAAGACGAATAGAAAACCCACGCGTGGGCAATAGTTTGAAAGTCATATGATCGACCAACCCACACACAGGAACCGGCATGCAAAACGAAACGACGACAAAAGAGGTGCGTGGGTTGAGTGCAAATTCGTCGTGTAGCGATGGATGTGGCGACGCTCTTCATATTCTCTTATTCCTTGCTTTCTTTGGAAATGAATTAAGGAATACTAAATAAATGCGACTTCAACCCAGCGGAAACTTACTGCGATTGCGGCCGATCGATTCGTTATCTGTTTTGCGAAACTTAAACCGTGTCTCGTTGCAATGGATGCCTGCGGCGCCGCGCACTACTGGGCACGCGAACTCCGCGCTCTCGGACATGACGTGCGCCTGATTTCACCCCAATTGTCGCCCCGTACCGCAAGGGCGGCGCTCATGTAAAAAAACGACGCCCTCGATGCCGATGCGATCTGCGAAGCCGCAAGTAGCCCCTCCATGCGTTTCGTGCCGTTAAGGTCACGCGTGGGCTTTCACATGGGACGAGCTGGCTGAGTTCGGAAAATTTAGAATTGCTCGCACTCCTAATGGTTGCGCATTACGATCCGAGCCATGCACGCTCGGACAAAACGCGTCTATCAGTCGCTTACTATGCGCCGTGCATTGATCTAGTCGATTTGCCGCCCGCCACTCTGAACCAGACCGCAAGGAAACTTCTTGCCGACTGACTACCGAACGACTGTCATCAATGTTTCCGAGTGTAACCGAGATGGCATGCTCAGAGGGAGGTGCAGTATTTTCATACGAAATGTCGTGGCGTAACAGGACAAGTCACCGGATCAGGATATTCTGGACATGTCTACAACGATTGAAGATCGCCTTATCGTGCTTCTAAATAAGCAAGCACGGCTTGGGCAAACGGAAGGTGGCCTGCGGCGCGGAGCGCTCCGGCGAATCGTCGATTCGTTTACCGAATTGATTCAAATTCCGGAGCTAGGGCGAGGCCCTTTTGAGCGGCTGACTGAGTACACTGGAGTTTCCACGCAACGGTGGCGCAAGGTATTTCATCGACGCCAACGACCAACGCCGGATATGATCGAGGCACTGGCGCGCCTTCTCCCACACTATGCATTCTGGTTGGCGAGGGGAATTACGGATGCCACTAACGGCCATGTCACGCCGGAGAATGCGCAAACGTTCCCGGAGCGCCTGCATGTCGAGTCAGACGCTGCCAATCAACACTTCCGTCGCTCGCTTGTCCTGTTTCGTCGCTTGTTTCAGGAAGCGGGAGTCGATCCGCAAAGCGATCGCTCCCGCATGTATGCGGCAGAACGTACAAGACGTGAAAAACCTGCGGCCGACCTCTGCAAAAAGGGGGGCGGGCAGACCCGTCGCGCAGCATCCGGGCACTTAGAAGCCAGGGCAGCGGGACGTAGCACAGGTTCCCATAAAAAACTAGAGTATTTGGGCATCTTGAAGTTGTCACGGTGTTTCGGCGAAAGTGTCACTGCAGTGCCAGTTGATCGCTAGGCCGCCCGAGTGAAGCGAGAAATTCTGAAGAGGGGCGGATGAATAGCATTGTTGGCTCGCAGTTCCGACTTCCGCGCGAGCCAAACGACTGGCGGACTGAGCACGCGCGGTATGAGTCGCGTTCCAAAAACGCGCAATTAATTGTCGAGCGGCGGGAACGGCGTGCGGAGATGACAGAGAGCGGGGCCTGCACGCGGTATCGCAGGCGCCTGTGGATGCAATAAAGCGGGCAGCAGTGTTGAATCACGCAACCGGTTGAGATAGTCAGGAAATGAGGCTGATTGCCTTTCGCACGATCAGCGGATCTACCTCCCCAGTTTCTGAGGACGCTTGATAGACGAGTGCGAACAGCTTGGCCTTCTTCTCAACATCCACAGGAATACCTGTGGCAGAGATGCTGGCTTCGATGGTCGCAAACACCTTTTGTAGCAATTGCTCATCCACCGCTCCGTAGCGCGCAGCTCGTTTCCCGGTTAGCAAATAGGCGACATCCACGCCGTGCTCGATTAGCGTCATCAGATAGCCAGCATCCGGATAGCGCTGTTCTTTTTCGTAGGCAGATTGAGTCTTGCGGTTGATGCCAGTCCACTCGGCGATGTTTCCCTGAGTGAATCCGAGCCGATCACGCTCTTCGGCTAGGCGCGAACCAAACGTTAATGGCATTTAAATTGGTCTTTTGTGTTGTGTATGGGACAAAAATGTCCCATACTGGAAGAAATTCATCTCATCGGACCAGTATACGGGCCACCCATGGTACTGAAAACAGTGGAAGACGAACAATCTGGCAAGGAATTCCGGGCTTAGCGGCCCAGCTCGAAACGGAAAGACCACACGTAACTCAACGCTGCGGTCTTGCTAGATCTCAAGGACGGCGTTGTGACGTCTAAAGGAGATAGCTAACGGGCTGAGCGTACTAACGATTTTTGTGGGAGGTTTCATCAAATCAATAAGCATAACTAAGTTATATGCATTGCATTGAATGGTTTGCCAAATCGGTCAGTTTCCGCATTAGCAATAGCGAAAACGCGCTCATCTGGACCTGTTACACGAGGCTTTGATCAGAACCATATTATTCAACGGTGTATAACGTTAGCATTCCTGAATGATTAATGAGAGAGGTGGACGCTGTTGATGCTCAAATTGAGATCCTGCGCGCAGCGAGACACCGTGCGGCAGCTTCGTTTGCGCGCGTGGGGCGGGGTCGGAGGGATAGCCACATGGGCACGACGGGCTCGCAGCATGCAAGTGGGGACTGGCCACATCGGAGGGCATCGTAATGGGCAGGGTTTTCGGGTGGATCCGAAAGGGTGCGTGCGCACTGCTGTTGTTCGTGGGTGCAACATCGTTACTTGGCACAGCGTACTGGATGATGGAGCGGCACTCGTCGTTGGGCGAGCTCATGGCGGTGGCCATCGTGGGTCTGGGCTGGACCGCGATCGGCTGCGTGGCGTACAGACGCGGCTGGCCGCGTGACAACCGGGAGTGGTGAACCATGCGCGGCCTCTTTAGACATCCCCTTGCGAAACCCGTTGAAATGGGCCTGTTGCAGCTGGGCGTGCTCGCCGATTGGGGCTGCCGCGGTCTGGGACGGCTTCTCGAACACTACGTACGCTGGGGCGACCAGCGGATGCAGGGGCTGTCGCTATCGGCCATTGTTCCGGCCGCTCTCGACTCGGGCATGGGCGGTACGGCTGCAAAGCGGGTGACGCCCCAACTGCCTGCGGTCGCGGTTGCCGTCGCTGAAGGCGTCGCGCGTCGGCTCAGGCGCGACCGAGGCGCCACATGAAAGCCCGCCTCGTGTTTGGGCCCGCAACGGAGCGGTCATGATGCCAGTCGACTTCGCGATGCTCGCGCAGCAATGCGCCCCGGCCGTCTATCCGACCACCCTGCAGGCGCTCGTCAGAGCCGAATCCGGCTTCAATCCCTTCGCCATCGGCGTGGTCGGCGGCCACCTGGTGCGCCAACCGCGCAACCGCGACGAGGCGGTGGCGACCGTGCGCGCGCTTGAGGCGGCTGGCTGGAACTACAGCATGGGCCTGGCCCAGGTCAATCGCGCGAACCTGCGGATCTATGGCCTTACCCCTGAAACCGCGTTCGATCCGTGCGCGAACCTGCGCGCGGGCGGCGCCATCCTCGCCGAATGCTACACCCGCGCGGCCGCCGGCGGACGCGTGCCGCAGGATGCCGTGCGCGCGGCGCTTAGCTGTTACTACAGCGGCAATTTCACGCGCGGCTTCAAACCGGATGTGGGTGGCACGAGTTATGTCCAGCGCGTGGCTGCGAACGTCCCCGATAGCGAAGCCAGCGCTGCTGTCGTGTCGCCGATCGCTGTCGTACCGGAGGGCAAGGCACCCGTTGTGCATACAGCATCGCGCGCAGTAGTGCACCCGGCCCGTGTGCGGCGGGCCGATGACTCAGTGAGCACCGACACCGGGGCCGAGCACGCCCAACAGGTCAATCACCATCCAGCCTGGGACGCCCTGGGCGATTTTTGACGGAGCAGGCAGATGAAGAAGATTCTTCTCGAACCCTTGACCGGCCGTGCCGCGGCTTTGGTGCGTTTGCGTGGCAGGAATGCCGGGCGCATCGGCGCCGTGGTCATGGCGATGGCCGCCCGCGGAGCCCGGGCGGGCGGTGGCCTGGCAGCGGGCACGTCGGCGGCCAACACCTTCACGCTATGGTTTTACGGATTCTGTGGCGTGATGGCTGGTTCGTATCTGCTGTGGGTTGGGGTCCAGTGCTGGTCCAACAAGGCCGACTGGATTCATGACTTCGGCGGCGGCATCGCGAAGGTGGCCGGCGTGGGTTCGGCACTCGTGCTCGCCGGCTGGGCTTTCGGACTCTTCGCCTGAATCACCATGGAAGACGAACGCACGCTGTACCCCTCCTACGCGGGTCTTAACCGTACCGCGATGATCGGCGGCGTCCCGATGTTTCCGGCGCTGATCATCGGCTGTACATCGCTGATCACCAGTATGGTCGGTGGGTTCGTGCTCGGTCCCGGTGGTCTGTTGATAGGCTCGGCTGGTGTGCCCGTCTTCCTGTTTTTCCGGCATGTCTGCGAGACAGATGACCAGGCACTGCGCCTGACGTGGCTGGAATTTCGTTGCTGGCTGGACCGCCGTCGTGTGTCGGTATTCGGCAGGACATACACGCTCGCACCGATGCGGTATGGCCGCGACCTGAACGTGTACACCCGCTCGTTTTCGCGCGGCCGGGACCTTGAGCGCTTCGAGGCGCTGCGTCAGCGCCTTCTTGCGCAGGCAGAGGAGGACGAAGATGAATGACCGCAAGCCTGCGCACAATCCTGGGCTGTCAACAGATGGCGCTGCCAGTGCGTGCACGCCTATTGTGGGCTACGCCATGACGGCTGGTGCTCCCGCTTCGGGCAAGACAATGTATGACGTGTTTCGCCGGCTCGCGGAGGAGCGCCGTCGCATTTGCGGCGCGGACGACATGCCGTACGCGGGAGACGAAGCATGCGCGTGACCAACGAACTGAACCGGCTTGTTACGTCCGCGGAGGACAAGCTGCCGCGCATCGGCCGTCCGGTGTCGGAAACGGTGACAAGCGTCGACAACGGCGGCGCCTTCCTGGTGATGCGCGTGAACGGCGTGCCGTTCGAATCGGTGAGCCGTGGCGAGATCGAAGCACGCTACGACGGCTGGAACCGTCAGCTGGCCGCGATGACGCTGGAGAAAGGCAATCGCCTGTCGCTGTGGACCACGTTTCGTCGGCGCAGCATCTCGTTCGGCGACGAGTACCGCTTCTACAATCCGTTCATCCAGCAGGCCGTCGACAAATACCTGCGGCGTTTCCGCAGGCACGATCACTTCGAGAACAGTTTCTACATCACCGCGATCCTGCAGGGCGACGACCTGGACGAGACGGTGCGCGAGCTCGAGGAGCTGGGCGAGGGACTGATGAAGGCTATCGTTGCCTACGATCCTCAACTGCTCGAAGCATACGGGCACAACGGCATCCTGTTCTCGGAGGCGTATCAGTTCATTGGCGAACTCGTGAATGGCGTCGACGAGCGCGTGCCGGTCACGCAGGCCACCGGACGCGACCTGATCCCGACGTCGCACCTGCACTTCCACTACGACACGGTTGAGATCCGCACCGATCGCTCAACCCGGTTCGCGGTCTGCTACGACCTGAAGGATTTTCCGAAGGCCGGCTGGGGGCAGACGAATCCGCTGCTGTCGCTGCCCGTCGAATTCACCTTCACGCAGAGCCTGGGCTGTCTGAGCACTGCCGAAGCGATGAAGGCGATCGAAGACCAGATCAATCACCTGAGGTCGGTCGAGGACAAGGCGAAACACCAGATCAAGGAACTGGAGGATGCGGTGGCGCTGATCGCCGGTCGGGATCTCGCATTCGGCGACTATCACGGGGCGCTCGTCGTGTACGGCGACACGCCGGAGAAGGCCATCAGCAACGGCGCGTACGTAACCAGTCGGGCGCTGAACGATTGCGGTTTCAAGTTCGTGAAGGCGACGGCATCGGCACCGTTCACGTACATGAGCCAGGTGCCGGGATTCAGGACGAAGCCGCGGCCGATGCCGAAATCGACCCGCAGTCTCGCGTCGTCGTTTTCGATGCATACCTATTCGGCCGGCAAGGCACGCGGCAATCCGCTCGGCGATGGCTCGGCCCTCATGCCGGTGCAGACCGTTGCGAAAAGCCTGTTCAGCCTGAACTGTCACGCTTCGCGCCTGGATGAGGACAGCGTGGGCGAGAAGGTTGCCGGCCACACGCTTATTCTCGGCTCGACCGGCACGGGCAAGACCACCCTCGAGACGATGCTGCTCGCCTTCCTCGAGCGGTTCGACCCGAAGATCTTCGCGCTCGATCTCGATCAGGGTCTGCGGATCTTCCTCGAGGAGATGGGCGCTGTCTACTACACGCTGCGCGAAGGCGAGCCGACCGGTCTTGCGCCGTTTGGCCTGCCCGAGACGAAGCGCAACCTCGCGCACCTTTACGACCTGGTGGGTGCCTGCTGCCGCGACGAGAACGGCAAGCTCAGTGCTGACGACCAGCGGCAGATCAAGCACGCGGTCGACACGGTCATGAAGCTCGAGAACATCGAGCACAGAACCTTCAGCCGCCTGCTGGAGTCGATCCCGGATACGGGCGACGAGAACGGCCTGTGTGTCCGTCTTAGCCAGTGGTGTGGTGCAACTAACGGTCGATTCTCGTGGGCGCTGGACAACATACCGGATGCGTTGACGAACATTGCCGAGGTGCGCCGGATCGGTTTCGACGTCACTGACTTCCTGAAGAAAGACTATGCCGCCACGGAGCCGGTGCTTGCACACCTGCTGTACCTCAAGGACCAGATGCAGAAGAGGGGCGGACTGCTCGCAACGGTGATTGCCGAATTCTGGCTGCCGGCCAGCTACCCCACCACGCAGGAGCTGATCCGCAAGTCGCTCAAGACGGGCCGCAAGGCAGACGAATTCCTGATCCTGGATTCGCAGTCGCCGGAGGACGCAATCCAGTGTCCGGTGTTCGCCGAGATCCGCGACCTGACGGCGACAAAGATCTATCTGCCGAACCCGGACGCGACGCGCGACGGTTACAAGCTCCTGAACCTGACCGACCGCGAATTCGACACGCTCAAGAGGCTGTCGAAAGAGTCCCGCACGTTCCTGATCAAGCAGAGCAACCAGTCGGCGTTTGCAACACTGGACCTGGGCGGCATGAACGACGAGATCGCGGTGCTTTCCAGCAGTCTCGACAACGTTGCGATCTGGGAAGAATGCACGGGCGACGCACATGGCGACACGGACCTGCGAATGCGGCTGTTCCAGGCACGCCGCAAGGGCAAACGCGATCGCAAGCACGAGGCCGAACTTGTTGAGGAAGCCGAATGACGACGACTACGCTCTTCACCTTTCGTCGGCGATCGAGCCAGCGACGCGCGAACAGCTCAAGGAGCGGCTGGACGAGCACGACCGGCGCTGGCCTCAGAGAGTGGGCGCCGAGCGCGTTTTGCTTGTGGTTTGCTCGACTGGCTGCGTGGGACTGAAGACTGTATTGCGATGGTTTGCCGACAACTGCAGTTCAGCTTGGGAGCGTGACGATGAAAAGCATTCGCAATCTGACAAGCGCCGCGTTGATCGCGGGCACGTTCTCGATGCAGGCAGCGCACGCGCAGGGTGTCCCGGTGATCGACCTGCAGGCGATCGCGCAGGCGATCTCGACCGTCAAGCAGCTGGAGCAGCAGTACAGCCTGCTCTCGGACCAGTACCAGTCGACGATCGGCAATCGTGGCCTCGGAAACATCTTCAATGACCCGTCGCTGCGCAACTACCTGCCGGATCAGTGGCAGTCGGTCTACGACGAGGTGAAGAGCGGGCAGTTGAACGGAATCAGCGGCCTCGCCAGCACTATCGAGAGCCAGGAGGGGATGACCGCGTACACGCCCGGGCAGCAACGTCTGAACGATACTCTGGCCGCCAACAAGGCAATGGCGATGCGCTCGTATCAGGCGTCAATCGACCGTCTGACGAACATCCAGCAGCTGATGCAGCAGTCGAACCTCACACAGGATCCGGCGGCGAAGGCCGATTTGCAAAACCGGTGGGCGGCAGAGAACTCGTCGATCAACGCAGAAAAGATGCGCCTCGATCTCGCGGCGCGACTTCAGGATGCAGAGAAAGATTTCGCGCAACAGGCCGCCCATAACGACATGCAGCAACGGCTGAACGGCGACGACAACGCTGATCAATAACGGGGAGTGCGACCATGCAACTGCAGATCTTTAGCGACATGTTCAACTCGTTCGACCAGAACGTGCTGAACACGATCAATACCGGCTCGGCCCGGATGATCTCACTGATCAGTCCGCTGGTCGCTGCCTGCTTTAGTCTCTACGTCCTGCTCGTACTCGTGTCGTACTGGCGTGGCCACAACGACAGTCCGATATCCGACTTCCTGCTGAAGATGGCAGGGTGGGCGGCTGTGCTCACGCTCGGGATGAATATCAGCTACTACAGCGAATACGTCGTGCCATTCTTCAATGGCCTCGGGGACGATCTGAGTAGTGCCTTGATGGGTGGCAACAGCCTGAGTAGTGGGCTCGATACTCTGTTGAATCTCTATATCTCCGCAATCAAGGCAATGTACGCGGGACTGACGTGGAGCGATGTCGGCCTCTATATCGAAGTTTCAGTACTTGCAATCTGCATCCTGCTGGTCGGCGTGCCGTTTCTCGCGATTGCAGCGGCATACATCATCCTCGCGAAGTTCGCTCTTGGATTGCTGCTCGCGCTCGGGCCGGCCTTCGTTGTAGCGGCACTTTTCCCGGCGACGCGCCAGTTCTTCCAGAACTGGGTCGGACAGTGTCTGAACTATGGCCTGCTCGTCGCACTATTCGGTGCAACAGGCGCGATCGAGGTGGGTTTCATGACCTCTGTACTGCCGAAGACATTCGACGTGCATAACGTGATGCTGACCTATGCAATTGAAGGAAAGATCATCGGGGCGGGGCTTGTGTTCATCGTGGTGTCGTTGAGCATGCCGTCACTCGCATCGCAACTTGCCGGTGGCGTGGGCATCTCCTCGATGGTTGGTAAGCTCGGTAACGCGGCCAGCGCAGCCATGAGGGCGATGAGGCTGACAGGCGGGCGCGCAAGTGGGGCATCATCGGCGCCTACCAACTCTATTGGCCGCGTGTGATCTTACATACCAGGAGATGTCCATGAGGGAATTTCGATCTGCGAAGGCGGCAGTAGTGGTCGTCGTGGCGTTGGCGCAATTTGGATGCGGCAAGGGCAATGATGGTGATCAGTACATCGGCAAGTGGGCGCGCGTTAGTGGTCAGGACTATAAAGATATCGTCATTAGCAGAAATGGGAGCGGAAATGATTTTTATGTTTCGCATCGGGAAGATCAGTACAACGACGATGGAAACAAGGTCGGAACGGTAATGCGCCAACAACCGGCCACGATTGTAGACGGGAAGATGATTGTTAGTTCCAGCATTCAATATGCAATGACGATCGATAGGTCGAATGGACATCTCGTTACACCTGGCTCCGAATTCGAGCGCGAGAAATAAGCGGCAGTCTATCCGCCGGAGCGATCAGAGACGGCGGACAGTCCACCCGATCGGAGATTGACGTGAAATTAATCGTCCTGCTTTGCTGCGCCGCGCTCCTTGCTGCGTGCTCGTCGGCACCAAAGCCAACGCAACCGGAGGGGCCGTGGATGCCTGTCAACCATGCGACACAGGGGAGTGCGCCATGAAATGGATGCCATGGAAGCCGGCGCGGGTGCAGGCTGAGCCAGTCGCGGTTGCCGTCGACGGCAATTGCGCGGCCGCGCTGCAGCACATTGCGGCGAAACTCGCCGACGCCGATCCGCGCGAGATGGCGCGGATGTATTTCAGGGAAGCGCTCTCGTTCGAGAAGTCCCGGCAGCAGCTGCAGGAAAACATGACGAAGATTGCATGGCGCGTTGCGGGCGGGGCCATGTTCATCGCGCTTATCTCTATTCTTGGCTCGTCAGCCTTAGTACAACTAAAGAGACCGTCACCACCCGTGATTATTAAGGATAACACCGCGACCGGCGACGTGCAGGTGATTGATGTCGCGCACAGCGGATCCGTGACGTTCGGTGAACTCGAGGTGCGGGCAGCACTGCGCACGTATGTGAAGCTGCGTGAGAAATACGACTGGTACACGATCCAGGATGCGTACGATACCGTGACGCTGATGAACTCGCCACGCGAGCAGGCGTTGTACGCGGCGCTCTACAACCGCAAGAACTCGCCGCAAAACGTGCTCACCGACAAATATCGCGTGATCGTGCGCCCAGGTGCAATTACGTTCGTCGGATCCACCGCACAGGTGTTCTTCTCGAAGACGATGCTTTCGCTGCCGTCGCAGGGCGGCTCGACGTCACCGCCGCCTAAAACCGAATACTGGGTCGCGACGATCACCTACGAGATAGGCGATCTGCCGACCCGCAGCGACGAACAGGAGCTCAATCCAACGGGCTTTCGTGTCACCAGCTACTCGGTCGACCGCGACTGGACGCGCAGCACCGCAGACGGCGCGACACCGATGCCGTCGGCGGCCACATCGTCCCAGTCGGCACCGTCGAGTATGTCGTTGAGCGCACCGGCCGGAGGGGCCAACCCATGACCATCCGGTTCCCGAAAGCGCTTGCTGCAGCGTCGATCGCTGCCGCGCTATTCGGTATGTCGCTACCGGCTGTCGCCGAAGTCGTGCCCGGTGCGTGCGGCAGTGACCGGCACATTGCGTGCGCCGTGTATGACCCGAATGAGACGTACCGGATCGCCTATCGCCCGGGCGAGGCGACTGTCCTCGTCTTCGAGAAAGGCGAAAAAATTGACGGCGGCGGCATGGGCGACGGTAAGGCATGGACGGCTGGCCCAGCCGGCAACGGCTTCTTCTTCAAGCCGAAGGCACCGCAGGCGGCCACCAACCTGATTCTGCTCACGAACAGACGTCGCTATGTGCTCAAGCTGGTCCCGGTCAGGAGGCACGAGGAGGCAGTCTGGTCGCTGACCTTCGATTATCCGGACACGCGTGCAAAGGCGTCGGCGGCCGCCGCGGTGCGCTCGGCCGAAGCGCGGGCATTGCTCGCACAGACCGTCAGCGCGTCTGGCGTGGGCAACTTCAATTACGACATGCATGGGGACACGACACTCGCACCAACGGCGCTGTGGGATGACGGCCGCTTTACCTACTTCGAGTTCAGAACGAGCCGTGATCTGCCGCAGATCTATCGGGTGTACGGGGACGGCAAGGAAGCGCTCGTCAATCCTGACGACATGCGCGGCCCCGTGCTCGTCGTGCACGACACGGCGGAGCGTTTCAACCTGCGCGTGGGGGACGCCGTGCTCGGCATCCGCAACAACGCTTACCGGCCAGACGGCCAGCTGAACCCGACAGGCACGACGATTCCGGGCACAGTGCGGCTCGTGAAGCAAAAGGAGGCGGGCGGTGAGTGACGATATCAATCTGAACGGTCCGAACCTGGCGAACCCGACACCGGTCGAGCCCGCCGGCATAGGCGAGCGCGGGGTGCCGGGTGTTGGCCGCACGAAGCGCAAGAGCCCGTTCCGGATGCTTCCGATCGTCATTGGGATGGTGCTGATCCTGCTGTTCGGCGCGATCGCTCTGGGAGTCGCGATCAAACGGTGGTCGGCGCAGCATCACGCCGAGTCCGAGGCGGCAAGGGCGGAAGCGGCAAAGGACAAGCCGTCAGATGACCGGCACGACTTTGCGCGCGACAAGGCAAAGATCGAAAAGCAGCGGGCAGAGGAAGCGGCGATGGCGTCGGAAGCGGCTGCAGCTAGCGCGGCGCTTGCTACACCTGCGCATGCGAACGCAGCCAGTGCGGTGAATGGAAGCGGTGCTACGGCAGCGACGGCGGCCAGCGCGGTGGAGACGCCGGCGCAACGCAAGCTCGATGGCGACGTGCTGCTCACATCAAAGGATGAGAGGACGACCGACGCGGCAGCCCCTGGTGGCACGCCCGGGTTGACCGGTTCGCATGCCGGATTCGCGAAGGATGGACTGGACAGCAAGCTGCAGCCATCGAAGCTGGAAACGGTGAAGGCGGAACTGATGCCGTCGCGTGACTACCTGCTGATCGCGGGCACCACGATCCCGTGCGTGCAGGGTGCGGAGATCGTGACCGACTACCCGGGCATGACCACCTGCCATGTGGCGAAAGACGTGTACTCGGCGAACGGCAAGGTGTTGCTGGTCGAGCGTGGCTCCGAGGTCGTGGGCGAGCAGCGGCAGGCGCTGATGCAGGGTCAGGCGCGGATCTTCGTGATCTGGACGCGGCTGACGACGCCTGACGGCGTAAAGGTGCAACTCGATTCGCCGGCGGCCGATGCGCTCGGCGGCAGTGGTCTGCCGGCCTACGTCGACAACCACTTCTGGACGCGGTTTGGCGGCGCCATGATGGTCAGCCTGATCAGCGATGCCGGTCAGGCGCTGTCGACACTGGTCGCGAACTCAGGCAGTAGCGGCATCCAGTTTAACAACACCACGAATGCCGGTGGTGAGGTAGCGGCCGAAGCGCTGCGCAACACCATCAACGTGCCGCCGACCGCGTACTCGCAGTACGGATCGATGACGACGATCTTCGTTGCGCGCGATGTGGACTTCTCCGACGTGTACGAACTGGCGACGCCTTGATTCATTAAATTCGGGGTGCTTATGAGTAAGCAATACGACGACAGTCTTACGGTACGCAGTCACCTCAAGACACTCGGCATCGCCGCAATGCTTGCGATGCCTGGCGTCACCGAGTTTGCGATTAACCGTCCTTATGAAGGCTGGACCGAAACGCGCGACGGCTGGCAGCGCCATGATCTTCCGAATGCGTCGCTGGAAATGCTGAACCAGTTCGCACCGGCGCTGGCCATCTACAACAAGGCGAAGCCGCCGCTTTCGGCGGCCGAGCCGGAAAAGCCGGTGCGCCTGCCCGACGGCGAGCGTGGCCAGATCGTGATTCCACCGGCGTGCGAGCCGGGTACGGTGTCGCTGACGATCCGCGTGCCGAATTCAACGCGCCTTTCGGTACAGCAGTGGTCGGACGCCGGGCGGTTCGCCAGGTTCCGTGATGTGGTCCGGGGCGGACCCGGCGGTAGTAGCGCAATGACGCCGGGCGAGATCGACGCTGCGGCGGCACGGTCAGGCTCAGAGGGCATGGACGTCAGTCGTGCCACTGCGGTGTTCAATCCGTCCCGGGCGCTGGGCGCCTATGGCCTGGCGCGCTTCCAGCATGAGATGCTCGACGCGCTCGCGCAGCGCGATGTCGTGCGGTTTCTGAAGCTGGCCATCCTGAACCGGCTGAACATCGTGCTCGTGGGCGGCACGGGCTCCGGCAAGACCACGCTGATGAAGGCGCTGGCCGACCTGATCCCGATCATTCCGCGCGAGGCGCGTCTGGCGACGATCGAGGATACTCACGAGCTGCCGTTGCCACTGCATCGAAATCACGTTCACCTCTTCTACAGCGAGGCGATTCCAGCGCGACGCCTGGTGAAGGCGACGTTGCGCATGAAATGCGATCGCGTGCTGCTTGCGGAGTTGCGCGGCGACGAAACCTGGGACTACCTGACGCTGCTCAACACCGGACACCAGGGCGGGTTGACGACGGTGCACGCGAACGACTCGATCGCGACGCTCACGCGCATCGCCACGCTGGTCAAGCAAAGCCCGGTCGGCCAGACGCTCCCGTTCGATTACCTGATGCGCGAGATCCGCATGACGGTCGACGTGGTGCTGTTTATGGAGAACCGGGACCTGACAGAAATCTGGTTCGATCCGGTCAGTAAAAACAGGCTGCTGCGAGGTGATGCATGAGATCGCGATCGAACGATTCCGGCATTGGTGACAGTGGCGGGCACACCGGCCGGGAACCCCTGGAGCGGCAGACGCACGCGGCAGCGGGAGCGTCAGCATGAAAGCCCGTCTCCTTGTTGGCGGCTTGCTTGGCCTTGTGTCCGGCGCAGTCGTTTTCGCCGTCGGCCGTCTGCTTCATCTCGACGCGATCAGCGATCCTGTCGAAATGGGGGCCGTGATTGCTCTCGTCGTCGTGACGTGCGCGTTGTGGGGCGTGTGTGCGAGCGCCGTGCTGGTAAAAGCCGCGACGCTTGCCGACCGGATCATCGCGGCCGGTCTGCTTGCACCGGTGGTTCTGATCGGTCTCGCTGCGGCCGGCCAGTACGTCGGCGCGATGCTGTTTGCGAAGCTGGAAAAGTTGCCGGACTCCGCAATCGGGCTGTGGACGCTGCACGACTACTGGCGCGCCTTTGGCGGCGTGAAGGCGGTGAAACGCTCGCTGCAGATGGCGACAGCGGCATCGGTCATCGTACCGCTTGTGCCGGTAGCGGCGATCGTCGCGGCGCTGGTCATGAAGCCGAAGCGCGAACTGCATGGCGATGCTCGCTTCGCCTACAGCTACGAGGTTCGGCGGTACGGCCTGCTCGATGAGGCTAACGGGCGCGGTCGAAACAGGGGCGGCCGCAAGGGCGATCACCGCGACCCGTCGATCATCGTCGGGCGGTACAAGGGCAAGTACCTGACGTTCCGCGGAACGGAGTTCGTGATGGTTGCTGCGCGAACGCGTTCACGCAAAGGTGCAGCCATTGTGATCCCGAATCTGCTCACCTTTCCGGATTCGGTGGTCGTACTCGATGTGAAGGGAGAGAACTACGACCTGACGTCGCGGTACCGGCAGGCCTGCGGCCAGCAGGTGTTTCGCTGGGCGCCATTTGATCAGACTGGCTACACGCACCGCTGGAATCCGCTTTTCAGGATTGCGAAGAGTGCGTCCTTCGTGCGGGTGGGTCGCCTGCAGGCGATCGCAGCGCGCCTGTATCACACGACCGACGGTCGCAACAAGTTCTTCTATGAGCAGGCGAGTGACCTGTTCATGGGCCTCGCGCTCTACCTGATGGAGATGACGGGTGACTGTACGTTCGGACAGGTGTTGCGGCTCGCGACCACGCCCGACAGGAAAGTGCGTGAGCACCTTTCGGATCTGATGCAGCACGAGCCGCAGAAGGGGGGGCCGCTGTCGGGCGATTGCCTGGGCGCGCTCTCGCGCGTGCTGGCCTCGCCCGACGAGACGATGCTGAACATTGTTGCGACGTTTAACGCCGGTCTGCGCCTGTTCAGCAACCCGATCGTCGACCAGGCGACGAGCGCATGCGACTTCGAGCTCGACCGCGTGCGGCGCGAGCTGATGTCGATCTACGTTGTGCTGCCGGTGCGTGAGCTTGCCGTCGCGAGCCTGCTCGGCAACCTGTTCTACACGCAGTGGATCGAGGACAACCTCGACGTGCTGCCAGGCGACGATCCGGCCATCAAATATCAGTGTCTTGGCGTGGGGGACGAATTTACTGCGCTCGGTCGCATCGAGGTACTCGACAAGGGCAACGCGTTCATCGCGGGCTACTGGATTCGCCTGCTCACGATCCTGCAGTCGAAGGCGCAGCTGGAGCCGAACGATCTGTACGGGCCGGCCGGGGCGCGCACACTGATCACCAACCACGCAGTGCTGGTGGCGTACGCGCCTGGCAACCAGCAGGATGCAAAGGAACTGTCCGAGACGCTGGGGACGTTCACCGAGAAGGCAACCTCGAAAAGCCGTAATCACGGCCGCAACACGTCGACCGGCACGAACACGTCAGATCAGGGCCGCGCGTTGATGCTCGATCAGGAACTGAAGCGCATGGAGCAGGACGAGGAAATCGTGCTTGGTTTCCAGCGTCCGATCCTGTGCGAGAAGGCGACCTATTACGAGGATGACCTGTTTATCGACCGCATGCGCTCGGTCAGTCCGATGCTCGCTGCAATCAACAAGCGCCTGCCCACCGAAGACGAAATCAAGGCGGCCTGGCGTGCCGGTGAGCTGCGAGCGAACGCCATCCCGACGCACAACCCAGAGACGTATCACGCGGCGCTGTCCGCGAGGGCTGCTGGCGAAATCCGACTTGCACGTCAGGCCGGTGCGAAGCCGCTGACCGCGGCCGAGCTTCTCGCGCTCGACCAGCGCGCGCCCGGGCCACTCGCGACCGGCATGGCGCTCGCGGGCTTCGAAGCTGACCTGGCCGAGCTTGGCGTCGCGATGCGCGAGGACGTGCGCGAAATGCTCGCGGGCATCCGCATCGATTTCAACGTGGCAGGCGGGGATGACGCTGTCCAGGACCGGATTGAACCGGCGCTCGCGTCTGTCGCGCCGGCGGACAACGAGGCAAAGGAGGTATCACATGGCTGACCCGAACAGGCCGAAAGGCAAACGGACGTATCTGGACGTCCCGTTCAGGGAGAAGGACGCGGCGCACGATCTGGGCGCCAGGTTCGACCGGCGATCGAAAAAATGGTACGTGCCGCGCGGCACTAACGTGGCGCCCTTTGCGCGGTGGATGCCAGCGCAAGACCCGCAGGCAGGGCAGGCACCGGGAGCCGTGCGCGGGCAGCCGCAGACGCTGTTCGGCAGTGAAGCCGACATCGAGCGGGAAGCCGTGCGGCTGAGCGAGCTAATGGGTCAACCGCTCGATGAGTCCCGCGCCTTCGTGCGGGACTCCCTTCAGGCCGCCGCGGAAAGGGCGGGACTGGAGGCGCGGGACCGGTTGCGCGCGCAGGGTGCCTCTGCATTCGAGATGATTGACGGAGTGCGGGAAGCCGGTGTCCAGGCGCGGCACCAGTATTTCGCCGACCGGCAGCATCTGTATGGACGGGGCGCGCGCGTTGGCCAGCAGGCTGCACAGCCGAAGCTCGACGACGCGGCGCTCGGCCGGCGCTTTCGCGAAATGATCCAGTCGATTACGACAGCGGTCACGCTGCGTGGCAACGAGGTCAACCATACGCTTGCACTTGAGCAGCGGCTGGAGTCGATCCATCGTGAAGCGTGGCGCAAGTCCGGCAACGCTGTTGATGGCGAGCGCGCGATTGGCGAGCAGATCCGCAACCGCACTGGTTTTGCGGCGGAGACCCTGCCGCCACGGGCAGCCAAAGCGCTGGCCAAACTTCGCGATGAAGCGGGCTTGAGTCCGATGGAAATCGACGAGCGCACGCCTGCGCGCGACGTGACGGATTCCGACCCGGTGGACGACGCGCTTCCGGTTGACGGGGCAAGCGTCGCGCCGCAAAACCGGCATCGCCATCGCGAGCCAGAGCGCAGCGACGGCATTGCCACCTTCGCGGACATCGCCGAAGCGTTCGAACCGGTGGCGGCGATGCCTGCGACCGGTAGTGAGCAGGAGGACAGAGCGGACTGGTCGATGGTGGCGAAAGACCTGGCGGACTTTCGGGGGATGACGGGGCGTATCAGGGAGGAGTTCGGGAAAGGCAAGACCGCGCCTGAAGTTGCCGCCGCACTTGATCAAGAGCTTGCGTTTCTGTCGCCGGCCGCCCGCGAGCCGTTCGTGACCTACGTGCGCGAAGCACTCGACAGGCAGGTCGATGCATCACTGGCGCAATCTCCAGCCTCGCAGGCGCAGCCGGACGTCAAGACCGATGGCGATTTGGTGACCTTTGCCGACGTCGGCGATGCAGCGGCAATCAACGACGCAATGCGCCGCCGTGGCATCACAGGAAATGCCGTGCCCGGCAACGAGGACGTCGCTCGCCCGACTGTCGACGCGGCGGCGGCGAACGAACCCGTTGTTCAGCCCGGCCGCGCTGCGAACGATACGTCGATGGACACACCGGCGGTGTCGGGCATGATCGACACGCAGATCGGGCGCACGCAGACGCCCGCGCAGAATGAAACGGACGCAAGAAATCCGGCGAACGATCCAGAGCGCCCGGCGTTTGACTCCGTGTCGACTCAGGATCTGGAGCGCGTGCGCACGGTGCGCGAGGGCGAGCGAGTGGCCGCCGAGCGGTTGCTTCGCGAACAGGGCAAGCCGATGCCAGGGCTGCACGCGGGCGACGCCGGTGCAGCGGCAGACGCGCACGAGGCTGGCGTTGCGGGTATCGCCGACAGCAGCGACAACCAGATCGGCGTCGATCCTGCCTCACGCAAGCCGGTCGTGACGAAAGACGGCTACCACGTGCCCGCCCATATCGCGGCGCGCTACATGGTGAAGGATGGCCGGTTCTGGAAGCTCGATGGCATGGAGGCCGGGTTGGGTACGTCGGGCGCGCAGCGGGATCCGACAGCGATCACGCAGCCGCACTTCGAGGATGTCGGGGCACGCCTGTACTCCCGGCAGAACGATCGCTCAACGATTGCCGACATGATGGCAGTAGCGAAGGCCAAGAACTGGGATTCGATCGTGGTGCGCGGCAGCGAAACGTTCCGCCGCAACGCGTGGATCGAAGCGTCCCTCGCGGGTGTGGATGTAAAGGGCTTCAGGCCCGCCGAGAGCGACGAGGCATTGCTCGAGGCCGTGAAGCGTGAACGTGCGGCGCTGACGATCAAGGCCGGAACGTCGCCGACGCCGGATGTCGCGCAGAAGACGAACCCGGCGAAGGAGAATCCAGCGGCCGCGCCGTCAAACCCAAAACCGGAAGCGGCGGCCAGCGCAGCGCGTTTCTCGCCTGCTGCGGACATGGCGGCAGCGCCCACGCCTGAAGCACTCAAAACCGTCGCGCAGTTGCGCGAAGTCCTCGAAAAGTCACTTGAGCGGGCACCCGCGCGCATGCGTGCCGAGGTGATTCGCCGGTTCGATGCTCGCATGCAGGCGGGCACGGAGATCGAGGCCCGGATTGCACGCGGCGAACTGGGTCGTGACGCCGGCCCGGCCGAGATCGACAGGCGCGCGGCCGAGCTGCATGCGGCGTGGACGGCACCGAAGGCCGCGCCTGCCCAGGGCCCGTCGAACATCCCGCTGCCTGCGCAAGCGCAGACAGGCGGCATGGCACCGAAGATGATGTAAGTGGCGGCACTCCAAATATTGATAAGGATTGGAAAATGAGTATGGCTATCGTGAACTGCTCAGGCAACGTCGGCAAGACTACCGTGACCCGCGAACTGCTCGCGCCAAGGCTGCCGTCCATGTCGGTACGCCAGATTGAGTCAATCAATACGGATGACTCGGCCGGCCCGAAGGTCGAGGTGATGATTGCCGCGCGCTTTGACGAACTGCATGACGAGCTGATGCGCGGCCGTGATCTGCTGGTCGATATCGGTGCATCGAACGTCGAGGAGTATCTCAACCGCCTCAATGGTGCCAAAGGGGCACAGGAGGATTACGCGTGCTTCGTTGTGCCGGTCGAACCGGAGAGCAAGCAGATGAAGGACTCCATGAAGACGATCAACATGCTCGCGGATCTCGGCGTCGAGCCTGGGCGCATCCGTGTGCTGCTCAACAAGGTCGATCTGGTCAGGAGCGAGGACCGCGAGGTAACGCTGCGCCGGCACTTCGGGAAACTGTTCGAACTGCATGAGAGGGAGCGGACTTTCGAACTGAATCAGGATGCGCTGATCCCAAAGAACGACGTGTTTACGCTTGCGGCGGCCGCCGGTCGTACGATCCACGATATTGCGACAGACGGGGTGGACTACAAGGCGCAACTGATCGACGCTGCGAGCGCCTCTGAGAAGGACCGTCTCGTGAGGCTGGTTGGCCTCAAGCGCAAGGCGCTGTCGATCAAGCCGTTGATGGACCAGGCGTTTACCGCACTGATGGAAGGGGTCGATGCATGAACGAGCCGACGCCGCAGCCGGATCACGCCGGGCGAGCGTCTGAGCGCCTGGGCCGGGTGATCGCCACGATGCCGGCGTCGAACGAGCTGGCCGTGCTCGCGGAGATCCTGATCGAGCAGATGAAGGTCGTGGATGCGCAACACCATGTTGTCGCGCTGATGGAGTCCACTGACCAGAAACTGACCGCGACGGTGCAGGCGCTGCGCGAGGAGAACACGCAACTGACGAAGCTGCTCACGCAATCGCGCCAGGCGTTCATCGGCGAGGTAGCCGCGAAGGCGGCTGACCAGGCGCGACGTGCGGCAACAGCGGATGTCGTGGACGAACTGGCGCGGCTGCGGGCTGCCGTTGAATCGCGTGGTCGCGTCGTGCCCACGAATCCGGCAGTTGCAGCAACCGGATCGCTCGTCGCCTTCATGGGCATTGCGTTCTGCGCGGGCGCCGCGCTCATCTGGGTCGTTGCCCGTCTGGCACACACGCTCACCTAGCCGAAAACCACCGCATCTCATGGAGGGGAACCTTAGATCATGAACGCAATGAAACGACGGTCGATTGCGCCCGCGCTGTGCAGCGCGGCACTGGTCTGTGCGCTCGCCACGCCGTCGTCGCACGCCGATGATAACCAGGATGCGTGTGGCGCGGTGCTCTGTCTTGCCGGTTTGATCATGGGTGGCAATGGCGGCAAGACATGCGCCGAATACGAGGCGGGCTACTTTTCCATCGTCCGCTTTCACCACGGTCACTTCGATGAGGGCGGCACGGCCAACGCGCGAGGCGATTTCCTGAACCAGTGCCAGTCGGCCGGGAGTGACGTGAAGGGGCCAGTCAATTCGCAATACGGGCGAACCCAGTACGGCCCCTGACTCTTGCACGCCGGTGGCGGCAGTTCGCCGCCCGATGTCTCTCTGGTAACGGAAAACATGCGATGAGCGCAGACGATCTCAATGTTGTGGCGCAAGCCAGGCGCCGTGGTCGCAAAAAAGCGCAGAAGGCCCTTGGCAGGCCTGTCAGCACACGGCTCACCGACGACCAGTGGCAGGTCTTCAATGAAAAGGTCGCACGCTCCGGCATGAGTCCGTCTGTTTTTTTGCGCGAATGCATCCTGACGAACCGCACGCAGATCGTCGCGCGCCCACCCGCGACCATTGAGCGACAACGGATCATGTACGTGATCAACAAGACCGGCAACAACCTGAACCAGCTGGTCCACGTGGCGAATACGGCGCGCGTGGCTGGCCAGCTATCCGAATCCACGTTTGTCGCCCTGGTCGACGAGCTGGAGTTGATCACGCAACTGCTGAAGGCCCATCTCCATCGTGTTGATTAGAGTGGACGGCCGTCACGACGGCGTGAAGCAGTACCTCGAGGAAGGCCGCAAGGTTGGCCGCGACCTGGATCGCGATGACCTTGACGAACGTGTGGTGCTCGCCGGTGATCTCGACCTGACCGACGCAGTGATCCAGTCGATCAGTGCCGCACCCGGTGTCGAACGTTACCTGTCCATCACGCTCTCCTTCAAGGAGGATCACGTCACTCGGGAAACGATGTTTCAGATCGTGCGGGAGTTCGAGGCGTTCGCGCTGCACGCCTACCGCCCGGACGAATACAGCTTCTATGCCGAGGCACACCTGCCCCGGATCAAGAGCTATGTGGACCAGCGCACTGGCGAACTGGTTGAGCGCAAGCCACACATCCATATCGTCATTCCGCGCTGGAACCTGCTGGCTGAAAGGCACCTGGGACCGCTCGGCTACGTGCGCTCCAACCTGAGCTTCATCGATGCGTTCCAGGAGCATGTCAACGCGCGGTATGGCCTTGCGAGTCCGAAAGACAACCGGCGCACGCTGCTCACCGACGCATCGGAAATGATCAGCCGCTACCGTGGCGACCTGTTCCGTGCCAACAGTCGCGAGCTGAAGGAACAGATTCTTGACGCGGTGCTGGATCGCCAGATAGAGACCCATGCGGATTTC
Organism: Paraburkholderia sp. BR14312; assembly: GCF_040948675.1. NCBI lineage: Bacteria > Pseudomonadati > Pseudomonadota > Betaproteobacteria > Burkholderiales > Burkholderiaceae > Paraburkholderia > Paraburkholderia sp. BR14312. The sequence continues at coordinate 54,533 of NZ_JBFPKI010000019.1, read as the reverse complement.
ATGGCGCTGCTGCACGAGTACGGTGCCGTGCGCATGCGCAACACCGGTCTCGACAGCGCCTACCTGAATGTGAAGCCGGCTGGCGCCGACAAGGGCGTGAACCTCAAGGAATACGTATTCACGCCTGAATTCATCGCACTGCCGACCGCTGAGAAGCTGCAGGCGCTGTCGGCAGATGCAGCCGACCGTTATGAGGCTGGCGTTGCGCCCAGACGCACACCAGCGCACATAGCGGCCGTGCTAGATGAGTGGTACACCACCCGCGCGCGCGAAGTGAAGTATCTCAACAGCGGTAGCCGTCAGTACCAGCGTTACCAGGAATCCTCGCCTCACGACCGCGAACTGATGCTTGCGGATCTCGAACGCAGCTTTTATGCACAACATCTGAAGGCACATCATGAACGAGCAGACGACTCCCTACCCGGCTTCGCAGGACACCTTCAACGAAGCGGACGCGCATTTGAATTCGGCGCCCAGCCGCCCGATGTCGTCGACGGGCCAGGCGCGCGCGAATCAGAACTCGACACGTCCGAACCCTTCGACGATGGATACGGCGGGCTCGATGCCGAGTTTGACCTTATCCCAGGTGGGGCGTACCCGGCGCCCGAACCCTTCAACGCTGTGCGAAACGTGCCCGGCGGCCCTCTGGACGGCATCGGACATCGATCTGCAGTGCTATTGCCGCATCATGCGTTTCACCAGCTGGAGCCAGACGGCGCCGTATCCGCGCACGGCCTGCGACGGGCTACAGATCGCGATGGAGAGCCTGCAGCGCAACGAGTAGGGCACGCAGCTCCCCCAGTCGGGCTGGACGCGTACCACCGTGCGCTTGAGAGGCACTATGCGTTCGGCGATCCGTTCGACACCCTGCCAGTGATGCGGTCGCATCCGGCATGGACACCATCCGGCATGTCGCCGCCAGGCTGGTTTTCGGGCGACCGGCGAGACGCGTTTCCAGACCGGTTCGACTCGATCGACGCGTCGTTCGAGTTCGAGGCAGGCCGGCCAATCCTGCGGACGCCGCACGCATTGGCGGTTGATACTCCACCGTACCGGTCGCGCCGCTCTCACACCGACGACGCCACGTATGCCACACCGCGGCACACTGGCCGCGTCTCGGACAGCGTGGTCTCGCAACTCGCGCGCGAGCTGCGGCAGCGTGATGAGTCAGGTAGCCAGCACACCGAGTTTCGTGAGATTCGCCAGGGTCTCGATGCCAGTCGCCTGCTTGCCGAACTGTCGCACACCCACGGCGTGCGGCCCGCGAAATATGCGGTCACGACGGGCCGCGACGGCGCCGATCGTATCCGCGCGGGCTCGCGCAACCTCAACGTGTCGGACTTCCTGACTAAAGAACTGAATCTGTCGTGGCGTGAAGCCGCACCATTGCTACGCGCAGTGTATGAGCGACAGCAGGCCGGTGAGCCGGTTCCGGCTCCACGCGAGCTGCCACGCGCGGCGCTCTGGCGTGAATACTCGGTCGCGCGCGAAGCGCATGTCGTGGCCCGTAGCGACGCGTGGCTCAAGCAGCGCGCAAATGAACAGTGGCGCCGCGCTGAGATCCGCGCAGCGTTCGATACCAGGCGCGCTGAAATCCGGCAGGATGTGCGACTCACACCGGCTGGCCGACGCGCCGCTACGTCACTCGCACGCGCCGGGCAGTTGGGCCGCGACGACGCGCTGCGGGAGTCGATCGCACGCGAGCGGGCGGCACTCAAGGAAAAATTCGGAGCCGCAGGCGGCCCGAGCTTTTCCGGCTGGCTGCGCACGCGGGCGGACCAAGGCGACGAGCGCGCGCTCGAGGAGTTGCGACGCACTGCGGGCCCGGAGCGCGTATCGGGTGCGGTCAAGGTCGATGCCGAGATCGGCGGCGAGGCGTTAAACGTGATCCGGCCGAACACGCCACGGCAGCACGCGCAGGACGAATACAACGCGATCATTTTCCGTTCGCCGGGCCTATCCTGGTCCGTCAACGAACGTGGCGACGTTACCTACCGGCATGATGGCCGCGACATTGTTCGTGATCGTGGCACCAGTGTTCAGGTGCTTCAGGCGGAGCTGTCCGCGATCGAAACCGGGCTGCGGCTTGCGCAGAGCAAGTTCGGTCGCACGCTCGAACTGACTGGCGATGACACGCACCAGTTGGCGGCCGCGAGGGTGGCCGTGGATGCCGGGCTGCGCGTGCAGTTCAGCGACGAGCGACTGAACCGGGCGATGGATCAGTATCGCCACGCGCGCGTCGACCAGCAGGTGCAGGACGTGCTCGGCACGTCTGGTGCCTGTCCGCCCGCCGATCCACTGCCACAGGCGCAATCCGATCGACCGGCACAGGATTGGCCGAAGCCCTCCGAGGACGGTAAGCCGACCCTCTGATGCCCGATCGGCCCGGCAACTCCGCGTCGAGCGCCTCGTGTCCGCTCGTCACCGTGCGGCCGTGCGCCGAAGCCAGTTGCGAGGCTCGCCACACAGATCCGGGTGTATCGCCTCGACGTTCAGTAGCGGCAGCGCCATGGTGCCCCAAAGAATACCTGTATATATATACAGTAATCGTGTCGGGTCTGCTCGCAAAAGTCACGCGGTCAGTCGGTGCGTGACTGCTTTGTATTCAAATCATGCTGAACTGCGATCTTGCGCCAGGACGCACTTTCTGTAACTCCAGAAAGTCCTTGCGTGCTCCTATTTTTCGACACTACAATAAGTTGCATGCGAATCACATTTGACCTTGCGAAGGACGCGTCGAACCAGGAAAAGCACGGCGTATCACTCGCCGAGGCTGCGGGGCTCGACTGGGATGGGATGCTGGTGGTCCAGGACATTCGGCACGAGTACGGAGAGGATCGGTACAGGGGCATCGCCCTGTTAGGGGGCAGGCTGTATAGCGTGGTTTTCACGCCCCGCGACGAAACCATGCGCATCATCAGCCTGCGCAAGGCGAGTAACACGGAGATTGACGCTTATGAGCAAAGCTAAGCTGACACACAACACCGCCGCTGAGGAAGCGGCAATCCAGCGCGGAATCGAGTCCGATCCGGACAACCCGGAATGGACGGCTGCGGATTTCGCCAGGGCACGTCCATTCACTGAAGTCATGCAAAAGCGCATGGGCCGCCCGCCGAAGGAGAATCCGAAAGAGCAGGTCACGATGCGCTATGACGCAGAAGTTCTGGAGGCGTTTCGTGCGACCGGCGCAGGCTGGCAGACGCGCATGAATGACGCGCTAAAAACCTACCTGAAAGAGCACCCGCTCAAGGCAGCATAAGAAAGCTGTGGAGTGGCTTGTGGTTGAAACGGAGTTCGTCGCGCTCCCTCATATCCATCGTCCTGGTCGGCGTGCTGTTCGTCCCATTTCATGGTGGGAAGATTGTCGTACAACCCATCCATGTGCGCTGCGCCTCATATCGAAAGGCATCCTGAATATCTCGCGAGCGGCGTCCTGGCAATGGGGTCGTGGCCAGGCAGTAGACGGCACGCTTGAATGCCGATTACGCAGGCGGGGCGCTCGACCGGCACAGATCGGGATGGATTGCCTCGACGTCCAGTAGTGACAGCGCCATGGTGCCTCCATAAAATACTGTATAAATATACAGCTATCGTAGCTGCTCTATCCTGGAAAGTCACGCCGGAGGCGCCGGTCGGCTGTGCCGGGCTGCGGAGAGCGGATTTGCCGTAAGTCAGCGTTCGCCCGCGATCGGTGCCGCGCAGACTGCACAACAGGCAAGCTCAATCTGTGGCAAAATGCCCGTACTGATTGGGCATTTTGCTTGGAGGGTCCATGGCTACCATTGAATATCGTCCCACTGGAAGGGGCAACCCGCGGCATACCGAGTTTTCCCTGCTGGGAAACCTGCTCCAGGCACACATCCGGTCCGGGAATGACCTTGCTGCGCTCGCGACCGAGCGCGTCGGCGTGGAGGTGCTCGACCGCCTGGGCGAGCACGGCCTCAAGGCTGAAGAGCTGCTCTTCATCATTCCGCGTCGAACGCTCTCACATCGTCGCCAGAATGGTGAGCGGCTCTCGACTGACGAGTCGGACAAGGCTATCCGCCTTGCAAGGATCGTTGCACAGGCGGAGACGGTCTTTGGAAATCCGGAAAAAGCCATGAACTGGCTTCGCGGCAGCAAAGAGCGATTCGCCGGGAAAACGCCGCTCGAGATGGCCTCAACTGAACACGGTGCGCGGCTTGTCGAGGATGCACTGGTGCAGATCGACGAGGGATACTTCGCCTGATGGAATTCTGGAGGATCAGTAATTACGCGGACCTTCGCGGCATCGGCGGGTTGAGGGCGTCTGGCCGGTGGCATTACCGGGGGCAACCCGTCGTCTATCTGGCGGAAAATCCCGCACTTGCGCTGCTTGAGACCATGGTGCACCACGAATTCGGGTCCCCGCAGGCGTTGCCTGATAACTATCAACTGCTTTGCGTGGAAATTGCGGAGGGCGCTGCGATCGCGGAACTCACGGCGAACGTTATCCCGGATGACTGGCGTGAGAACGCGGACTGGACGCAGGCCGCTGGTAGCGAATGGCTGGCAGCCGGGCAGGAACTGCTCCTCAAGGTGCCAAGTGCCATCCTGCCTCATTCGTACAACTATCTGTTCAATCCTGCCCATGCCGGCGCTAGCTCGGCGATTGTCGCGGAAGTGCTGAAAGTGCCATACGATCCGAGAATTCGGGCTATCCTGGGTGATACGTAAGCGTGGCCGACTTACTGGAGCCCAGTCGCACAGTGGGCTCGATGATGTTCATCACCGGGGCAGGCAGCTGGATCACCCGATTTTCACTGCAGACTCATCTTCTTTGGCCTCGTCTCCAGAATTCGACGTTGCACGCAGCTTGTCCAGGACCTCCCGATAGCTGTCATGCAGTTCCGGCCAGTCCACGCTTGGCTCCAGTGCCGCCGGATCAAGTCGACCAGAGACCACTGCCAGGCGCACTGCGGGATGGTGGTGTCCGACTTTCGCTAGCCATCCTGCGCACGCGAACTCCTCTCCTTCCCTGGATTGATGGCACGCAAACATGCTGGCTCCAAAGTCGGGCCCCATGCCGCGGTCATCAGGGCACGTATCGGCCAGCTTCTCTGCCAGAGCGAGATCGAAGTTTGGAATATCTCCTGCACCCGCAGCGCGACGCCAGGGACACGATGTGCAAGGTTTTCCTGATGTTTTCATGATTCAATCGTTGCACTTAACTTGGATGGACTCCGGAATTCCAACTTCTTGAGTCCAGAAATGGGGCGCAGCCTTTCACCCTGTAACAGTATTTGCGCCCCTCATCTGCCAGGAATGAAATCGCGTAAACGTCCGAACCGATGGGGCAACGAGGGTGATTCCTGACGCTGGATTCTAGCTGGTTCCGGTCCAGCTCTCAGGCGCCAACGCCCTCTGTTTTGATTTTCGCCAGTCTGGTGCCGGCAAACGGGTCGTTGCGCCAGTCGGCACCGGCGCGTTTGCCAGGTTCTTGGGTCGATGCCGAATCAATTGCAAAATGCTCAAGAGACTGTCCGGCGCTGGTCGCCTGGACCACCCATTGTGGCGGAGCGCCTTTGCCGTCCCATGAATTGCCAGAGGCGTCGCGGAAACGCACTGCCCGCAACCGCTCCTGATCTGCCGCAATTGACGTGGCGATGTCTTCCGGTTTGATTCCAAATTCAGCCATCCGCCGCCGGAGATAGGCAACGATGCTTTCGCGCTTTCTTTCATCCATTCGGTGTACTCTCCGCGCAACAATCTGTTGTTGAGCAGGTAATTGCAAATCGCGTGCCGCCAGGATACGACGCGACCCAACGCTGCCCATGCTGCAGGCGCGAAGAGGGTGGAGCACTTTCAATCGTTTTGCTGGGAACGGCACACGGCAGGTGTCGCGACTGGCGACAGGTGTGAACCCAGTATAAATCAATCCGCAAGCGACGCCAGGTTTGCTTGCGCACCTTACGTCATCTTTTGTAGCGTGAACGATTCATCCTGTGGAAAGAAGAGGAGCTTCGCTCACAGGATCGATGATTCGTGCGTACATGTCTGGACAATTGAGAATTGAGTGTTTTGCTGCAAGGTAGCATTCGAACGGAAAAGGAGCGTTGTAGTACCCGCCGGCAACACCGGACGCAGCTCAATTTTAATCTCCAGTGACAATTTAAATCGCTGCGCACCGTGCGATAAATTTGCACGAGCGTACTGATGAAGTCATAATCACGACCGCGACGATGGCGTCAATTCTGACGGGCAGACCGAACTTCGAAGTGCCTGGGAAATAAGCCAGGGAAGTTCCAGGATCGCATGGACGGTAAACCCCACAGGGAGGAATAGACATGGTTACCTTGGACGCAATCAACTCGAAAATTGCAAAACTCCAGAAGCAGGCAGTAGCGATTGCCGAAAAGCAGTCGTCGGTGGGCCTGACCAAAATCCGTGAGCTGATGCAAAAGCACGGACTGACTGTTGCTGATATTGAAGGCTTCGTCGCTAAACGACGCGGTCGCAAGCCGGCTACGGGTGCGAAGGCAGCAGCAAAAGCTCCGCGCGCGGCAGTACATCACGTTGCGCCGAAATACGCGGATCCGAAAACGGGCGCGACCTGGTCGGGCCGCGGCCTGGCACCGCTCTGGATTCGCGACGTCAAGGATCGTTCGAAATTCCTGATCGAAGCCGGTGCAACGGCAAAGGTCGCCGGCGCCAAGGTGGCTCCGGCGAAGAAGGCTGCTCCTGCGAAGAAGGTTGCGGCGAAACGTGTCGTGGCTAAAAAGGCAGCGAAGACGGCGGTCGCGACGAAAAAGGCCGGCCGGGCAGCGGTGGTTCCGGCAAAGGGTGTGCGTGGTCGCAAGGCTGCAGCACCCGCGAAAAAGGCTTCGGCACCGCGCAAGGTTGCAGCCAAAAAGGCACCGGCCGCAGTTGAGGCTGCAGCGACGCCTGAAGTCGCAGCAGCGTAAGGGGTAACGGGCGATCCAGTCGTAGCTGGCGGAGCGGATGCTGGACGTAATGCATTGGCGGCCCGCTACGACTGATCAGTCAGGATCCTTTGCGCGTCGCCTTCGTCAGGGCGACGCCGCGTATGCACATGAGGAAACGCGGACACTGATCCGCGCGCCTTGAACCCCATGCCCCACCGTTTCGAGCTTGTTTCTCTGGCGTTGCCGGCTGATTGTCCACCGGAGTCGGTTCCTTCGGCGGTCAGTCGGCTGATTTCGCTCGCCTGGCCCGGTATGAGTCGTGCGCAGCTCGTGGACCGTGCCCGGCGGCTCGACATGCGCGCTTCCCTGCGGGTGCAGCCCGGCATTGGACCGGATGGGCTGATGCAGTTCAGGCTCACGCTCAGCTTCGCGGATGAGCATTTCGTTCTGGTTGCTCACGTACGTCGTCTCACTCGCCGACGCACAGGCGCACGACGCCAGAAACCGTCACTGCCTCCAGCGCGTGATATCAGGCAACAAAGCCTTTTCTGAGTTTTTTCAAAGCCGCGCAACAACGCCGTTCGTCAGGCAGGTGTCACCGCGGGATCACCATCTGCTAGAGAATCCTGAGATTGCGAATCTTTCCGATTGTCGGGGAGCGTTCGACGATCAGGCCGGTGATGAACTCCGGCAACAGCGCGCGCGGCACGTTCGCGGGAATATCGGTCACGAGCTGCGAGGGCACCTGAACGATGTATTCTTCCGGCGCGGACGCCAGGCTATGTTCGTAAGCGACGCGAATTTCCATGTGGTTTTTTCGTTCGGGGACGTGGTTGTCAGCCGCACAATTTATCGCGCGCAGGACTAAGCAGGGATGTGAACGCAGTGTAGCGCGGGATGCACCTGTCTTCGTTGCATTGAGCGTTACTGGATTGTCTGTTGTGAACGCTTGCGCGCTTTCCCGGACAATTGCAGGCTGTACCGCTGGCGATCCACTTTACTTCGCGACACACGCGCAGGGTTTGGTCTCCATCTATGGGGGCTGGTTACCATCGGGCTGGCGGGAGCCAACCGTATGACGTTTGCGCGTGACCTTCTCACGCACATACGTATCGTTCTCCGGCGAGCTTCAACGCACGTTGCGCTAACGGATCCGTGATTCCGGCACGCGATCCGACGTGAAGTTACCGTGCAACCTGGAGTTGACTGTCGTTGGTGCGCGTGTCGCGCGCGGCCAGATCAACAAGTTTCCCAAGATGATCGCTCGCCCGGACAACGATCTCCATCCGGGTCGCGCAAAGCTGGCGGTCGTACTCGTTAATCACTGTGGTGAGTCCCGCGATCAACGATTCGGGCACCTGCCACTCTCCGGTGTGATCGGCCTCGCTGAGTAACTCTCCGAGGTCACGCTCAACGTGTTCGATCTCCGCGATATCGAGCTGCCCATGTCCCGCCCGGGTAATGAAGCTCGTGATGATAACCACCTGTGAGACGAGATTGATGAGGGAGCGGTCTGCCTCACCATTGCGCAGTCGCTCCAGTGCGATCCGTGCACGCAGCGCGAGATCCGAGGCTTCGTGGCGGGGCATGGGGAGAAAGAGCGACTTTGCGTGCGTACCGGCAACTGGCCGACGCGTTGATCGAGAGTTCTTCTTGTTGGGCATGTCCGGTAGGCGGTTGATCTGGATTTGACACGTCATATTGAGATCGTCACCCCGGGATCAAGAGCGCCCACCCGATTTAATTTGCATGACCGGGTCAGCGAGTTCGGTGGCGGGTCCAGACGAAAGCGGCCGCCCAGTGTGATGGTTCCGGCGGTCCTCTATCACTCCGATGAGTTCGCCCGACTCTGCGCAGCGGACGAACTCATCGGAACGGTGCGTCCGCGCAAGACTGTGTGCCGCGCGGCGAAGCTTCCTGGTCAGGTGGGACTCCCGGGCAAACAGCACCAGGAATCATGAGTACCAGATGCAACTAACCGTCAATCGCCACTTCGAACCACGAACGCCTGTCGGCGGCAAAAATCGACGTGCAGCATGGGACTGACCTGTCAGACGTACGTCGAGGCCAGGTAAAGTCACGGCGCAAGTGAAAAAGCGCCCAGTTCGGAAGTAGAAATCAGCAGCGCCTGTTCGGGCGGGATGCCGGTAGCTCCAGGCAGATTCCACCAGCAGCTTACGTGCGTAGCTGTTGCCGGTCTTCGTAATGCTGCCTTGCCGTCGTTTCCCACTTGATGAATGTTCTGAAGGCGTCACGCCAATCCACGCCATCAACTGCCGCGGATGTTCGAAGCGCGCGAGGTCGCCCAGCTCCGAAACCAGTCCGATCGCCGACGTAAAGTTGATTCCGCGCATGGCCTGCAGGGCAAGTACGACTGGATAAAACCGCCAGTTAGTTACCGCTTCGCGCAATGCCAGTTCCAGCCGCTCGCATTGCGCGAGCCGGTCTTCAATCGTGCGCCGATGTTCGTTGAACGCCAGTTGCTGCCAGGCGCTGTCGCATGAGAACGTACTTAACCAGCGTCGGTGTGTCGGTCCCCAGTTGGGACGGCCGAGATAATGGACGCCGTGGGCAAGCAGAAACGATTTGAGCCTGCAGCGTGCTGCCTTCAGGTCTTCTCGAGCCGCCGACCAGGCGCGGGTCAGGTCGCGGAACGCTTCAACTGTTGGTACATGTACCGCCGACAAGTCGCCGGCGCGCAAGGAGCGCACCAACTTGATCGCTTCACGGTGGTCCGTCTTGACACGATCACCCGGCCTGCGTGGGGTGAGCGATGGTGCGCAGACCATGCAGTCGAAGCCTTTATCGACCAGCCTTCGATACAGGCCGTATCCGCATGGGCCCGCTTCATAGACAAAGCAGATGTGCCGTGCCTTCTGCTGCAGTCGCTTGCAGAGCCGGTCGACATCAATCTGCATGGCGCCCACCTTGCCGAACAGTTCGACGGTGCCCATGCCGATCGCATAGGCAACCGTGATCGAGTCCTTGTGGACATCAAGCCCCACATACAACGTGCTATCGTCTTCCATGCTGGCCTCCGCGGCGGAATACACCGTTGAGTGGCGGTTCCGTCGCCACTCAATGCGGCTCTGGCAGCCATGCTAACCCGCGCAAACTTCCCCACGGCGGCCAGCCTCGCCGAATGGGAGTCATACTGACTTGCTGAGGCTGCGCGTGAAGCATCTGGCTTTCCATGAATCTGCATACCGCGGTAGGCGGCACCGGCTTTGCTCCTCTCCATCGTGATTCACGACGCCCGAGCGTCCGCCATTGTGGATGGAGTCGCGAGGCACCTCTATCTGCAAAAAAATCCACCGACACCAGCCTGACGCAATGCCCGGCGACCGTCGTCCCAGTTCGGATCAGCGACGTACGAAAGTCACTATCATGACCCAATGATTTCCATATGCGGGAGACGCTTCGTGGCAACGTACAGCGAACTGAAAGCGCAGATCGCCGAGCTGGAGAATCAGGCAGCAGCAGTCCGTCAGGAAGAGTTCGACGCCGTCCTTGCCGATATCCGTGCGAAGGTGGGCTATTTCGGATATACACCTCAGGACATCTTTGGGCGTCGCCGCGGCAGGCCGAGAGGTTCAGGCGGTGCGCTGCCCGCGAAATACCGTGATCCGGCAAGCGGCGCCACCTGGTCCGGCAGAGGGCGCGCGCCGAACTGGATCAAGGACGTCAAGAACCGCGACCGGTTCCTGATTCACAACTAGATGGCGGATTCAAACCGGAGCCGGTCGCTGCGAGCGCTGTTCACCTGCGCCCGCGGCGAACCTGGTCAAAAGTAATGAACTGGGCCGACGACCACACCTTGCTGTCGTCACGCTGTCGCCCGAAGAAGTACACCGGACGAAAGCCAAACGGCGCGTTCTGCGCGGCAACCTCGACACTGCCCGCCAGATCGACCGGCAACGGCCTGTCGGTCAGTCGCTCGACCGCGACGAACAGTTCCGTGGCGCCGAGCGCATGTGTTGCGCTGCCCCGCGCAAGCAGTTCCGCGCCGCTGACCTCGAAGCGAAACGCCGGCACATGCGCGAACGGATTGCCCGCGAGCGGATCGCCGACCTTCACGAAGCCGTCGATGGTGCCTTCGATCACGATGGTGGCCGCGGCCAGATTGCTCACGTCGATCTCGATGCTGTCCGCGTCGCCGTACGTGTCGCTACTGAATTCGATGTCCGTTGCGCCTGTGCGCCACGCGGATTCCTCGACGTGTTCGAAGCCGTGAGAACCGAAGTTGTGAATCGTGCCGTTGAGAATTCGGATGCGGCCACGCCACGCCGCCCAGCGATACCGATCCCGAATGCGCGCACCACCCCAGCGCACGCGGATCAGACGCTCAGCATAGCCGAGTTCCTCATGCAGGTTCCGCTCCCATATCAGGCCATTGTGGTCATAGGCGGCGACGTATTCCCAGCCGGCGCGTCCGAGCAGGCGGTAATCGAGCGTGGCCGGACCGCGCTGCGTGAACGCGTCGCCTTGCCAGTGATCGCCGCTGCGCACGAGCAGCGCGCTGTGTTCGCCTGTTGTCGCCCACGTGCGGCGTGAGCGTAAGGCCTGGCCGACCGTATGCCGGTCGAGTGCATCGGCGAGCACGCCCGTCAGACCACCATGCACGCCGAATACCTGCACGCCGGGCGCGCCGCCGCCGGGACGTCCGCGATGTTCGTCGCCGCTCGCAGCCACGCCGAGCTGGTAGCCCCGTGCGATGACGTCCTGGTAGAGCCAGCCGAAGTGGCCCCACGTCGAAGCGATTTCGACGAGCCGCTCAAGCTTCGGATGGTGCCAGTCCGGAATGTAGCGCCGCCCGCCAACGTGCGGCATGACGAGGTGGTGTTCGGCGTCGTCGGCGTAGGCATCCCACAGTTCCTCGACGGGCCAGCGACCGAGTTCGACCGCGTTGCCTTTCATGTCCTCGTTCCACACAAGGGTGCGGTTGTGCTCACCGCGCGCGTTGTACGGAAAACCGGGACGTTCGTCGCCGAGAAATACGACGTTGTGGTCGCCACCCGCCGTCGAACTGCCACACCACTCCTGCACGGGATAGACGACGAAGCGGCCGGGTTCGTTAAACTGATCGACGGCCTCGACGCCCAGTTGCCAGTTCGCATCCGTGATCTGGAAGTCGTTCGCTGTATAACCCAGGATGTCGATTCCACCAATATCGCGCGCGTACTGCGCGTTGTATGCGGGACTGTTGGTGCCGACCGTGTCGTGCGCATGGACGTGAAGATCGGCATAGAGTGCGCGCGGGGAGGGCAGAGTGGCGTCGACCGTGAGCCAGGCAACGGCTGCGCGGATTTCCGGTCGCGTGGGCACGTCTGCGACGATGTGCAGCGTGCCCCGGTCCGTTGGGAGGTCGTCGAGCGCGAGCGTCGCGAATCCCTGCGTCGGGAATGCATGCTCCCGCTGATAGACCGTTGTGCCTTCTGCGTCGCGGGCGATCACGTTGGCGGTCAAACTGGCGATCGAATTGACGACTACCGGCCGTGCCTTCGCGTTCGCGCCCAGCTCGCGGCAGGCGTTGCCCCAACGGTCCTGCAACGCAAGGCGAAACGGCGCAGCCTCGCCAGGACGCACGAAGCGCGGCCCGTTGAGTAGTACGTCCGTTGGATCGCCCGGATGGATGTCGATGGCAATGTCGCCAGGCACTGCAACGAAGCGCGACGTGCCCAGCGGATCGACGTAGAGGCGGAAGCGGAAATCGTCTTCAGAAAAGGTCTGGATGCGCGTGCCGGGACCACGGCGGCGATCACCAAGACGGATCACGATGCGGTCGCCTGCGTTCAGATACCCGTCGACGACATCGACGATCACGGCCTTCTGGTACGGCCGCTCGTGGCCTTTCTGGTCGAAGCGCACATTGAGCGCCTGCACCGTGGCGGGACTCTGGCCCGGCACGAGCGGCGCCGCATGATACTCGGCGCTGATGTAGTTCGCCGCGGTGGGGTCGCTTGTCTGGAAGAGCGCCCAGTCCGAGTAAAACTTGAACGTGGCCTTCAGCCACCCGCCATCGGCAATGCCTGACGAGCCGACTTCGTAGTCGAGCACGACTTCGGCCCAGCTGCCCGCTTCTAGTCGCGAAACGCTGCAACGCACGCTGCCGGCGAAGGGACGCTGTTTCAGTTGCTCATAGAGGCCGGCCGGAGCGACATGATCGCCAAGGCGCTCGCGCAGGGCACGCGCGCGGGCGCGCAGACCGGTTTCGTTCGATTCGCTCATCTGGGGTGGGGGTCCATAAGGCGGGTAAGGGATCGCGCGCACGTGGCCATGCGAGTGCGCGCAAGTATCAATGCGCAAACGGCCATGCCGCGGACGCGTCCCAGACGGGCACGCCCATGAACGCATACCACGGAGCGATCACGCACAGCCCGTACAGGATCGCGATCAGCACCGAGACCACGCCGACGCGGGCGTAATCGGCGGTCGTGAACACGCCGCTGCTGTAGGCAATCACACCTGCCGTGATCTGCGTGGGCAGCAGGTAAGCAAAGCTGTCGGTGTCGCTGACCAGCATCGTGAACGCAACCGGATGCAGGCCAAGGCGCGGAGCGAGCGCAAGCGCGATCGGCGCGATCATGGTGACAGCAGCGACGTTGGACAGCATGCCATACGGATGATGTGCGTACCGGCCATGACGATGCCAATGGCGAGCCACCAGCCATGCCCGTGCGCGACGAGATAGATGTGATCGGCGGCCCATTGGGCGAGCCCCGACGAACTGATCGCAGAGGACAGCGATAGCGCACCGGCGAGCAGAAACAGTGTGCCCCAGATCGTGCGCTGTTCGACTTCGGCCCAGCCGAAGCGCAGCACGCCTGGCGCGAACAGGATGGCAAGCGCGATCAGCGCGACGATTTCCGACGACAGGTGATGCAGCGGCTCCGTTGCCCACAGGACCGCCACGCCCGCGAACAGGACCAGCACCAGCCAGTCATTGCGCGAGGCGGGCGGGAGTGCGCGACGCATCGTCGCGATGGCAGCGCGTCCGCCAGGAATCTGCACGGCGCGCGAGCGGAAATAATACTGGACCCAGCACTGCGTGATCGCGAACATGCCCAGGTACGGCCACTGAAGCTTGAACCACGTGAAGTATGAAATGTGGATGCCGAGCTGCTTTTCGAGCAGGCCTGACACGACCATGTTCGGCAGATGCGCCGTGAGAATGCACATGCCACTGATCATCGCTCCGTAGACGAGCGACTGGATCACGATGGCCTTTTTCGCTGCATGCTCGCGCGGCGAATCGCCGAACAGCTGGACCATGCCGTTGGTGACCGGCAGCAGTGCGGCCGAGCGCGCATTCGCGGCCGGCACGACTATCGACATCACGAAGTTGACGGCGAACATTGCCCAGATCACGCCGTTGGCGGTGCGCACCTTCAGGCGCTCGAGCAGCGCCAGCGCAATGCGGCGGTCGAGGCCGCTTGCCTGCATGATTGCCGAAAAGAGGAAGGCTGCGAGGCAGAGGAACACGACGGGCGCCGCAAAACCGCTTGCGGCCTTCGGAAAACCCGGACTCGCATGTGAAAGCACAAGCAGCATCGGTATCAAAATGCCGCTCACGCCGACGGGAATGGCCTCGGTCACCCAGACGATCGCGACCCACGCGACCACGGCGAGGGTTGCCTGGCCGTTCGCGTCGAGCCCGGCGGGCGTCGGCATGAGCCACGCGAGCGCGACGAAGGCGAACCACGCGGCCACGAAGCCAAGGCGGGCACGCAGGAGCGCGGAGCCGCTGCGAGGGCCAGCGCGGCCGGGGGCAATTGCCGGTGCGGCTTCGTTCGCATGGCGGACTTCTCCATCAAGCGGTGGGCGCTCGAGCGGCGGCGCGTCGAGGATCCTGTCGGTCACTGTCATGCTTTCCTGCGTTCGTTATTCGAGCCGATGCTGCTATCGTCGGCGGGTCAGGATGGCATAATACGTATTAATACAAGCTTGGCCATCCAATTGCTTTTCATATCGATATCGCGAATCTCGCTCAAGGCGAGGCGCGAGTGCAGCGAGGGACCTTAACCATGTTGGTGCGGGAAGACGTGACGTCGCTCTATGAGCAGATCGCGACGACGCTTGAGCAGGAAATCGGGCAGGGCATCTATGAGCCGTCGGGCAAGCTTCCGTCGGAAGCCGAACTGGGCGAGCGCTTTGACGTGAGTCGGGTGACGGTCCGGCTGGCGCTCGGCCGTCTGGTAGAGACGCACGTCGTGGAGCGCAAGCAGGGCAAGGGCACGTTCGTGAAGCCCCGGCGTCTGCAGCACCGGCTCGACGTGTTGCGCGGCTTTTACGACTCGCTGGCGGCGCAGGGCGCGCGGGCCAGCATGGAACTGCTGCGCATGCAAGCGTGTGCGGTACCGCCCGGCCTGCGCGAGACCTTCGCCGCCGATGTCACGGATTGTGTGTACCTTGAACGCCTGCACCGCGTCGATGGCGCGCCTGTCGCGCTTGCGCAGACCTGCCTGCTGCCCGAAGCAAGTGTCATTTCGCGCGAGGAGGCGCAAGCTCTCCCGTCGTACGAGATGCTCGAACGGCTGCCGGGCTGGCATATCGTCGATGCCGACATGACCATCACGGCGGTTGCCGCGGCGAGCGATATCGCCGCATATCTGGAAGTGTCTCCGCGTGCGCCGCTGCTCGTGCTGCGCCGGACCTCGCGACTTGCTGACGGGCGCGTGTGCGAGGCGACGGTGTTCCATATTCGCCCTGAGCGTTTCGATCTGGCGGTACGCAGCGGGCTTGAGGCGCGGGTGGTTGGATAACGACGCCAGGCGCGGGTCACCCTGCGGGGGCCTTCGTGCCTGGACCTTTGCCGATGTTATGGATTCCAAAAAATCTCGGCAACTGGCGTCGTGCGAACGCTCGCTACCAGGGAGGGGACGAGACTGGCGCGGTCGCGAACGCGCGGAATCTGGCCTGCGACGTAAGCGCCGTTGCCGTCGATCAGGATAGCTGTTTAATTTCCCGCGCGCCATGACTGTGCGCCGCTGAATCGGACAATGCTGACTGGCGCAGCGACCTTATACCGTTGCAAAAAAATTCGCGCGGCGAAAACGCATAATTTGTATGAAGAAATAAATGATGCCGCCGATAACCGAGTCAGGTACTGCGCTGTTCGCGTGCCCGGGCGTCAGGGCCAGACATCCATCGCACCATGAAACCTGACTTGCACGTGCTCGTTTAATCGATACAGGGTTGCCGGACTTTTCGGGATTGGTACTGCGTCGAACTGGGCGCGAACCCGCTTGTCCGTCTCGGTATCGGCATCTGGATGATGCGCAGCGTCACCCGGCAACTGGGTACCGAGCCTGCGACCGCCGCCGCCGTAGCCAGAAGCGTGTCCACACCCTGCCTGAACGCCAACTGGTTGTCCTGGAGACACTTGAGGGGACCATACGGCCTCGCGTTACGCGGGACGGCGATTCGCTCCTTCGTACCCTCGCTCGGCTGCACTGAAACGTTGATACCGTGGCGCGTGACTGGGCGGTGTGATGCCTGAGCCGTCGCGATCAGCTCCGGCCTGCATCTGCCCGAAGCTGCCTGCGGGCACTGAATGCATTCGACGTGTGAGGCGCGTGCGCTGTCACAACAGCTGCGTCGCCAGACTGACCGACTGCCAAAGAACATTTCTGCGCCGCGGGGATTCTCGAAGTCCAGAGTCACACTGCGTCCTGGGATCCGGCATTTCAACAGTTTCGCGTCGGCGAGCGGGCGAATGACTCGTCGCTAACCTACGCGGACGTTTCGACGGGCGCGCGACAGGCCAAAGTCCGGCACGTGCGCGTGCGTTTAGCGGAACAGGGAAGAAGAACTCACTGCATGTTGTGAAACCGGTGTGGACCGTCCATACTTCCCTGTAGCGGAATCCCGTAGGCCAGGACTCCCAAAGTCGACGCTGATATCCGACGCGCCGTTGCGCGACTTGCGCTGCCCGTCGTGTCCTGCTCCGCGGGTGGAACTGCGGTCGCAGGCGGGCAGGCTGGCGCGCTTCGCTCTAATGGGAACACGCGGTTGAGCCGGCCCGAACCGCAATGCTGATCCAGTATTGGACGATTATCTCCAGCATCGTTGCGCGACGCACCATGGCATCTACACTGCGCCGGACATCTTCGCGCTTCGGAGGGATGCATCCCTCTGTTCCGGACCGTGGACGCGCCGACTGGCGGGCCGCTTTGTCACCCAGGCTGCGGCGCCGCGCTGCGTGTGCCGGTCCTTGACGGAGACGGTCATGCCAGGGCCATCGAATAGCTGGCGCCGGGCAATGCAGCGCGTCACTTGCGCGGCGTCTTTTTTCCGCAGGCCTCGATCGTCAGGGCATTGAAAATTGTAAACAATTGACCGGGATTCCAGCCTGGCCATCTCGTGGACGGCGATTCGCTAGCGCTCACGTCAGTCGCGGGATGAATGGACAGCGCAATACGGAGCGGATGGTGCAGGACACGACTCTTCAGGAACGCGAACCTGCACGAATGGGCCTGTACGGCCAGCTCACGCGGCTGGAGCGCCGCTTCGCAGTAACCGTAAGCCGCAGGAGGGCAACGATGACGACGTTGATACGTAGATACTTCGTGTGCGTCAACGGACACGACGGCGAAGAGGTGGCGTGCGATGACGATGAACCGTACTCTTCTCAGTGGGACTCGATTCGCACGACCGGACTGGTGAACAACGGCAGGGACTCGCACGGATACGCCACTTATACATGCAAGACGTGCGGCGAGCTCATGTCGGAAACCGGGAAAAGGTGATTGATAGAAAGCCAGAATCGTGGCTCGACGTTCTGCATGGACGTGCGCGATCGACTGCCGCAACCGGAATTTGAAAAACGTAAGTTTGCGTCATTCTCTTCATCAATCGGCTAACAGGCTTCGAAGTCCTGCATCTGGTGAGGCCCGATGCCCGCGCGCAGGCATTGGGTGGCCCTCGGCGTGCTAAAGCACGCGGACGGGGCCACAGACGTTGGCCCAACGATGCGCCGGAACATGAATTCGAGACGTCGGCGATTCGTCAGCCGGTGCGTGGTGAGAAGTCCGACAATGAGGTCGCGGACCGGGCATGGCCCGAACAAATCCTGACCGATGCGCCCGGTACCGCAGGGTAACCTTGTACCGTTCGCCTGGGGTATCGGACAGGCGAGGGGTTGGTGGCCTGAGGGATTCCAAGTTGATTGCAGTAATTCCTATAAAATTACTGCGATCACGAACTCGCCTTTTGCAGTAAAATCAAAAAAATTACTGCAATTCTCTGGCATGCACGGACTTCCTCTTTACCAGCGACACGATCAGGCATTTTGCTCCCAGTACGCGAACGTCGAGCAGGCGGCCGCCAGCCAGGGGCGGGTTCTCGTGGGTGCGCCGGGCACGATCACCGAGCACCATCGCGGGAACGCTGTCTACTACTATCGGCAGTTCATGAACGCGGAGGGCAAGCGGCAGCAGGAGAGCCTTGGCGGACCCAAGGGCGATCCGGCGGCCGAGGAGCGCGTCGCTGTGGTGATGGCGCAGATCGAGCAGTCCAAAGACCTCATCAGCCGCATCCGGGAGCTCGCGAAGCTCGGCTTCCAGATTGCCGACAACAAGACCTACGCGACCATGGCGGTCCTCCACAATTACGGACTTTTCGAGGCCGGCGCGGTGCTCGTGGGCTCTCACGCATACGCGGTTCTGCTCAACAGCCTTGGCATCAAGGCGCTTGCCTACGAGACCGAGGACATCGATATCGCGCGCGCCCGCCAGCTCGCGCTACAGGGTGTGCCGTCGGGTGGCCTGCTCGAAATCCTGAAAGAAACCGGAATCGACTTCGTGCCGGTGCCGGGGTTCAACAGGGGCGATCCGTCCACGTCGTTCAAGCAGGCGGGGCGGACGCGTTTTCACGTCGATCTGCTTGTGCCTTCGAAGGGCAACACATTTCCGACCGTCGCTGTTCCAGAGCTCGGCGCGCATGCGAGCGGCATGCCTTATCTCGCCTACCTGCTCGGCCAGTCCCACATGGGCACGCTGCTTTCAAGGCACGGCGCGGTGCCGGTTCGTGTGCCGGACCCCGCACGCTTCGCGATCCACAAGATCCTCGTTTCACGCTTGCGCACCAACATGCTGGTCAAGTCGCAGAAAGATATCCAGCAGGCGTGCGTGATGCTCGCGATGCTCGGCGAGCACAGAAGCGGCGATATCGAGCTCGCCTGCTCGAATCTCCCGAGGTCTGCGCGCCCAATGGTTCGCCGTGCGCTGCCCGATATACGCACCATGCTCGAGGCTCACGAGGGAGCGCTATTCGAATTTGAGGAAAGCATTGTCGCCTGACAGGCCATGTCGTGCTCCGACTGGCCCGGAATGCGTATGATCAACCACCCGTGCTGTATGCCATCCCGTCACCGCGCGTTCCGTGTGTGGATGCCGTCGTTCCGGTTGTTCGCGCATCCCACAGGCACTGTCCTTCACGACAATGGCGTCGCGTCGGATCCTTAGCCAGCTACCGTGCACCGAATATGAGTACGGGCTGGACTACGGACGCGTTCAATAGATTACGCAAAACAGTCTGGGCGGCCGTTGAAATTGCAATCATTCGAGCTGTAATGTCGACTCTGGTGAAACTTCATCTTTGGTCACTGAGCGTCGTCACATCATATCAATTCGTATAGCGAATTAATTGTGCGACAGTCGGCGAGGAATGCCAGATAGTCCAGTCATTCGCTGGATGGCTGACACACGATTGGCGTGCTGCCCGACTCAAGGATGTGAATACGGATTCTTAAGCGGTGACGGGTGGATTGGATGGTGCCGATGGTGCTGCCGGTGCTTCGACTTCGATTTCGCCTTTGGTTGGGACTCTAACGTCGGCTTCGTGTGCGGATGAGGCTCACCCTGGGGCAGCGGCTCTGTAGTCTGGGCTGCGGGCAATGGCGGAGGAGAAGTGGTACGTCCAAGTTGCGGCGAGTCCTGGCCTTCGCCGAAGTGAAACGTCTGCGAGGCTTGCGCGTAAGCGGTGGTGGACAGCGGCACTGCCATCAGTAACAGGTATTTCGAAAGTTTCATGCGTGCTCCCTTTGAGCGGACGCTTCAGGATAACGCAATGCGCAGCCTGCACCGCCTTGTCCTGTTCATTGCTCGCGTGGTCGACCAGGTGTGCGCGGTGTTCACAACTGCACAATGCGCCGCTTCAAGGGTCCGTTGTGTCGGCCGATCCTCGTGAAAAGCGCTGGAACGAACTGGCCACGCGTCAGTCCATCCCTGCAAAAGAGTGTGAACGTTCGTCATGGAACGGCCGCCGAATATTGCCCGTGATTTGCGAATTCGCGGACACAGGCCCAAGGCCAGACTCGTCGCTCGGTCATCCCGATTCGGATCAATGCCGTGACAAAGTCACTATCATGACCGCAAGGAGTCCACATGGGGGAAGTCCGTGGCAACGTACAAGGAACTGAAAGCACAACTTGACGAACTCAAGAGTCAGGCGGCCGCTATGCGGCAGCAGGAGTTCGACACGGTGCTTGCCGATATACGTGCAAAGGTTGTGGAGTTCGGATATACCGAGCGGGATATCTTCGGGAGCCGACGCGGCAGACCAAGGGTCGCGCACGGGCCACTGCCTGGGATATATCGCGATCCTGCTACCGGTGCTACCTGGTCCGGGCGGGGACGCGCGCCAAACTAATGGAATGGACGCCCCCACCCGAAACGGCATCGGTGTGCCAAAGTGGAAGTGTCGAAGCTACCACTTAATCGAGGAGGGCGCCCAACATGAAGATTACGACGATTGGCAGAACCGGAAGGCCTCGCGACTCGTGCAGATCGTCCATCGACGTCGGCCGAAGCAATCTTGAGCCGTTAATCTCCCCGCCTTATTGTTCCTTTTTATCGTTCAAGGAATATTTTGTTATGCGAAATAATGATATTCGTCCCTCTCGCGCCAAGTGGAGACAGTGGTCCTCGGCTTTCGTGGCCGCGCTTGCGCTCACCGTTGGCGCATTGCCTCAGGTGCATGCGGCGGGTGAGGAGTATTTTCCGCTGCAAAGCTACCGGGTCGGCCCCTACGCAGCCGGTGGCAGCGGCTTCTTCGGTGGCTTCATCGACTATCTCCAGCTGATCAACGCGCATGACGGCGGCGTGAACGGCGTCAAGCTCGTATGGAAGGAGTGCGAGACCGAGTGCGTGGTGGAGAAGGGCGTCGAATGCTATGAGCGCCTGAAGAGCGGCGGCCCCGACGGTGCGCCGACCGCGGCCACGAACCCGTTGTCGGTCGGTATCGCTTACGCGACGCTCGACCGTTCGACGGCCGACAAGATCCCGCTCATCACGATCAACCATGGCCGCACCGACTCGACTGACGGCGCAGTGTTTCCCTATGTGTTCCCGCTGCAGCTGAATCCGTACAGCGAGGTCTCCGCGATCGTCAACTACATCGGGCAGCGCTCGGGCGGTCTCGCCGCGCTCAAGGGCAAGAAGATTGTCGTGCTATATCACGGTTCGCCGTACGGCCGCGAAACGATTCCGGTGGTCGATCTGCTCGCGAAGAAATATGGCTTCGACGTGACCCAGATCGAAGTGCCGCATCCTGGCAACGAACAAGGTTCGCAGTAGCTGAAGATTCACCAGATCAATCCCGACTGGGTGATCCTGCGCGGCTGGGGTGTGATGAATCCAGTAGCGATCAAGACCGCGCAGAAGGTCGGCTATCCGGTCGATCACATCATCGGCAACATCTGGAGCAACTCCGAGGAAGACGTGCGTCCCGCAGGTGATGCGGCAAAGGGCTTCATCTCGATCACGACGCACCCCTCGGGCACGGACTACCCGGTGCTGCAGGCGATCAATCAGTACGTGGTGAAGCCCGGCAACGGCAACCTCAAGGACCCGGCGCGCTTTGGCACCGTCTACTACAACCTGGGCGTGGTGAACGGTATTCTCAACGTCGAGGCGGTGCGCGTTGCGCAGCGCAAGTTCGGCAACAAGCCGCTCACGGGCGAGCAGGTGCGCTGGGGCTTCGAGCATCTGGATCTGGACGATGCGCGCCTCAAGCAACTCGGCGCACTCGGCCTCGTGCAGCCGCTCAAATTGACCTGCGCGGACCACGAAGGCGGCGGTGCCGTGCGCTTCCAGCAATGGGACGGCCGGAAATGGAACGTGATCAGCAACTGGGTGCAGGCGGACCGCGAGCTGCTACGTCCGATCATCGAGAAGTCTGCGCTGTCGTACGCGAAGGAAAAGGGCATTACGCCACGCGATTGCAGCAAGGACCTCTAACATGACGAGCACTCCGATCCTGCAGGTCGACGAGATCGCCGTGACCTATAGCCAGATCATCCCCGCCTTGCGCGGGGTGTCGCTGGCGGTGCCCGAGGGCGAGATCGTCGCGCTGCTCGGCGGCAACGGCGCGGGCAAGACGACCACGCTCAGGGCGATCTCGAACCTCGTACGCGCGGAGCGCGGCGAACTGACGGGCGGTCGCATCGTCTATCGCGGCGACGATGTCGCGCGCGTCGAGCCGTGGATACTGGTCGAGCGCGGGCTTGTCCAGGTGCTCGAAGGGCGGCGCTGCTTTGCTCATCTTTCGGTCGAGGAGAATCTGCGGATCGGATCGTTCGCCAGGCGGCCGCGACGGGCTGAGATCGAGGCGCGTCTCGAGCGGATCTACGGGATCTTTCCGCGTCTGAAGGTCAAGCGCCAGTCGCTGGCGGGATTGACGTCGGGTGGCGAGCAGCAGATGGTGGCGATCGGCCGTGCGCTGATGGCGCGTCCTTCGCTCGTGCTGCTCGACGAGACTTCAATGGGGCTCGCGCCGATGGTCGTCGAGGAAATTTTCGAGATTGTCGCGGCGCTCAACCGCGACGAGGGGGTCAGTTTTCTGCTCGCGGAGCGAAGGCGGTCGCGTGGTTGCACACGGCGCGGCGTGCGAACTCACCCAGCTTGAGGTCCTGCACGACGCATACCTTGGCGGCGCAGCCGTCGATTACACTGCGCGCCGCTCCGGGCGCGCGAGACAGGTTTTGACTGGCTGATATGTGATGTGTCGCTGAACGGACAGCTCGCTACAAAAAAACGCTGTCGTGAGCTGGCTCCAGTTTCGACGATGAAACCATCGCAAGTGAGCTAACCAGAGTACCGTCAGTCGCTCTCGGCCAGCGGAGGAGAAACCAAAAATTAGTTATAAATATATGTTGGAGTGCAGATTAACTGGGATGTTTGGCTGGCCGAATTCATTGAACTTACGCCTCTTTGTTGCTTAGGATAAGAAAGCGTAGTGTGTCACGAACGCAGGTGAGAGCCTGCGGTGCTGTACTAAAGATGGGAGTAGGCCTCCCGAAGTCGGCTTTCAGGAGCAGGCTTCAAACCGCCCGGTGCTGCTGCGTCCAAAAGGCGCGGTGGTGAGCGACCGTGGAAAAGTCACCCTGTGAGGGTGGCAGGTACGTGTTGAGTAGATGAGCGAAAGCAGACGGTCTATCGCGGCATCAAGCGCGTCGACCAGCACTTCAAGCTGACGATGGTTGCGAGCAATCTGACCCGCATGGCCCGAATGCCAGGGGTGGTGCCGCAAGGAGCGACGCGATGAGCCGACACGGCGCGAAGATTGCGCGCCACAAGGGCTGCATGCGTGCGCATGCCCCGCGCAGGATCGCGCGGCGAACCGGTAATTCAGCGGGAAATCACACGCGCAAGCCTCCTGAACATGGCTTCGGTCGTCATGACGGGGCGCTTTTCAACAGCCTGCTAAGCGGATTAGGGCTTCGCTCATAAGTTAGCAGGCTTATCGTCGGCAACCTGGGCCAGGCACCATCGTATTGCGGCAGTGCAATCAACCCAGTGGCCAATGCCGATTCGCATAGCACCGACACCCCGAGACCCTTGTTTAGGCAGGATTGAACACCGACTACGTTTCTGATAGGACGAGTTTGACTCGGTCCGCACTGAAGCAGCTTATGTCGATCCATACCGGATGACCGTTCGGATCGACCATTGTCAGCGTTGCCTCCACTATAGGTCGCGTTTTTGGCTGCTGCAGAAGATGCGCTTCATCGTCCGTCGGCAATCTCGAAACGAGTTCCGTTTTTGATCTGCGCTTTTCGTTCTGGCCATATTTGCGAAAGGTCTCATTGATGGAGCCGCACCGCTGATAGGTATCGGCGAAACCCGGGAACCGATCTTCCGATACGAAGTTCTCGGAAATGACAATCGGCCACCCGTCAGCCGAAGCGATGGTCTTGATGCAATCGACCCTTGCTGTTGGCGGAAGGCGCAGCGCCTCTGCGATTTCCGGGGAGGCACGTGCCACACCCACAGAAAGCACCCCCGTCTGGGCGTCAACGGACAGCGAGGTGAGAAAGTGACAAAACCTTGTTGCTCCCGATAGTTCGTATGGGAAAACAGGTCCCTGCACAAATGTTCCCCGCCCCGGCTCGATCCTGATTAGGCCACTGATCTGCAGGCTCGCGAGTGCTTTTCGGGCTGTCGCCCGGGTCACAGCGAATCGCTCCGAGATGTCTCCCTCCGGAGGCAGCTGTGCCCCTGGTTTCAACGCTCCGGACACGATCTCGCCCTTCAACGTGGCCTCGATCTGCCGCCACATGGGGACTCTGCTCGAGCGCTGCCGAACCCGTTCGCCAGGTAATTTCATCATTTACTGACGACTCCAGCGGAGACAATTGCCGCGACGCACGTCATCAGAATGACACAGCAAGATGCCAAAGTTGTATACGTTTGATTCGAAAAGAAAGGACTTGAAAATATGCGCATCGCCATCATCGGAGCCGGCATCGTTGGGTCAAGCCTAGCTTACCACCTCGCTACGCGTGGAGCAAACGTCTACATCTTTGATACCAGGCGTGCGGGTAGCGTGACGTCACTCGCGACCTTTTCATATTTGAACGCTGTCCGATTTGGCGGACAGTATGGCGAGCTTCGCGTAAAAGCGATCAGCTACTGGACGGAGCTGAGCACCCGGTTGAGTGCTGAGCAGCTCGTTCACCGGGACGGAAGCATCTACTACGTTGACAACGACGTGGATGCCGAAAAAATGGAGGCACACGTTGCCGCCTCCTCTGTCGCTGGTCTTGAATTTGAACGCATGAAGGCAGCAGATTTCGTTGCCAGGTTCGAGCCAAACCTTGTCCTTCCGGAAAGCCGTTTCCCCGTATACCGAATGCCGGGTGAAGGATGGCTTGAGTCGGTCCCGATGGTTGGCAGACTGTTGCGTGGCGCCGAGGACGCAGGTGCGACGCTTTACGCGAGCGAGCAGATCACGCGGATCGAACGTCGTGATGGCGGGTATCGTCTGCGCGGCACCCGGACGGATATCACTGTGGACAAGGTCGTTTCGTGCAGTGGCGCCGAGACTGCGAACGTCCTCGATATGTTTGGTGCGAAACTGCCCGTCACAACGCGCGCGGGGGTCACAATCGTGACCAAGCCGCTGCCCACTGGCCTGCGGCACGTCGTATACGCGGGCAAGGTCCATTTCAAGCCAGACGGTAGTGGGCGACTTGTCGCCGGTCGAACCGATTACCGAACCTCAGTGCCCACACACGATGACGCTCATGCGGCCGCTGAGGAAACGGCGGCACTTGTAAGGCCCTGGCTCCGCGGATTTGGAGATGGTGAGATCGAATCCGTGCGCATTGGAATTCGACCTATTCCCCCTGACGGCCTGCCCGTAGTCGGGGAGATCCCAGGTCACCCTGGCCTGTCTGTGGCGGTGATGCACAGCGGAATTTCGCTTTCCGGACTGGTAGGAAAGGAACACGCCAGCGAAATCCTGACTGACAACGAATCCGAGCTGCTTCGTTCATATCGTCCAGCGCGGCTCATCGACCATGTTGACAAGCACCGGGAGTTCGCACCCTGGGCTCCGGGCGATCTGGCAACGACTGAAACCGGCCACCCGGGGATCCTCAGCATCGGCGCCGCGCCCACGGACGGGGAGCCTGCAAAATGACGAGCTCAACGAATGCCATTCCGTCAGTCGTCGGACGGCGTGCGGGGTCCGCATCCATTGAACTTCGTGGTGTTGAGCACAGCTACACAAATGGCAAGAAGATTCTTCATGGTATGGACCTCTCACTCGACGGCAAGGGGCTAATTTCGCTGATCGGGCCGTCCGGCGCAGGGAAATCCACTGTACTCCGGTTGCTCAATGGGTTGTTAAGGCCGACGAGCGGAACCGTAGTCGTGAACGGGTCTGTCGTGTCGGCGGCGCGTGGCGCGGAACTACGGCACATCCGCCGCAATACCGGCATGATCTTCCAGACGTTCAATCTGGTGCGCAGGCTGACCGCGATCGAAAATGTATTGCTCGGTCGACTTGGCTACCAGTCAACGCTACGGACTGTGATTCGCATGTACAGGTCTGAAGACGTTGAACTCGCAATGAGCCTGCTGGAGCGCGTCGGTCTGAGCGACCATGCGCACCAGCGCGTCGATACCATGTCCGGTGGGCAGCAGCAACGCGTTGCAATAGCCAGGGCGCTTGCTCAACGCCCGACCCTGCTGCTTGCAGACGAGCCCATTTCTGCGCTCGATCCAAAGAGCGCAAACCGCGTTATGGAAATCCTCCAGTCGATTGCGGCGACTGACGGAATTTCAGTGATTGCAAGCCTTCACTCCGTGTCGGCGGTGCGCGACTTCGCCTCATTTGTCGTCGGAATGAAGTCCGGTCGTCTCCAGTTCAGTCTACCGGTTGGCAAACTCGGGACGTGTGAGATCTCCGGTCTCTACGAAACCATGGAATCGTAGGCATTTGACTCTTTTGGAGGAAAAGCAGAATGACTCTGTCAAGACGATCGGTTCTTGCGTTGATCGGTACAGGTCTGTTATCGGCAACAGTGCGGGCGGCACAGTCTGATGCCTGGCCCAAACAGCTACGCTACGCAATCGTGCCCAACGAAGGAGATGGTGCCCAGGCCGCGTATAGCCGGCTCCTCAGGCACATTGAAGCAAGGATGGGTATCCCCGTTGTTTCTTACCGCGTAAGCGACGTCACCTCCGTGATCGTTGCGTTGACCAACGGTCAAGTTGACGCGGCCCGCATTGGGGGGGAGTCTTACGTGATAGCGCGACGGCAGGGCGATGTGGACGCCGTCGCCATGGAAAAAACGCATGAGGGGACCGGATATCTCGGTGGCCTGTGGGTCCGTGCCGATTCCGGCATGTCTTCCATCGCCATGGCCAAAGGGAAACGGCTCGCGTTCAGCGAGCCAAATTCGACGAGCGGCTACCTTGCGCCCATGACCTACTTTCTCGATGATCTCAAGGTCGATCCCAAACGCTTCTTCTCTGAAATCACCTTTGCGGGCGGAGCCATTCCTGCCGTACTTGCCCTTAAGAACAGGCAAGTCGACGTTGCTGCCGTCTCCTTCCCCTATGCCGGCCTCGCGGTAACGCAAGGCATGATCAGGAAGGATGAACTGCTCCCCGTCTGGAAATCCCATCCTATTCCCAATCCGGCCTACGTCGTTCGGGGCGGTCTTCCTGCGGACTTCCGGAAAGCGTACCAGGATGCGTTGATCACCTTCCAGGATTCTGAGGGCCTAGCGGGCCTGCCGGGAGGCGTCGAGCGCATCGTCACGGCTTCAGACAGCGATTACGACTACGTCCGGCAACTTGAACATGTCAAGCAGCAGTTCGACCTCAAGGAAAGACAGTGACAAAGCATTCCTTCGATCTAATCGGGCTTTCCACATCTGACAAGCCCTCCCTGTCTGTAATGATCCCGCGTAAGTGGATCTTTACGATGGTGATTATTGCGGCACTTGTCTGGTCCTACCATGATGCCGGTGTGAACCCCGGACACCTGGCCGACGGCCTGGGCAGCGCCTGGCAATATGTTATCGGCTCTTCGGACCTGCCGCAATCAGGGTTCTTTCCGCCGAATACATCAAAACTCGGCATTTATATGGCCGAGATGATTCTCACCATCAAGATGGCGATCTGGGGAACTGTACTCTCCGTACCATTCGCGCTCGCTCTGGCCTTTCTGGGGGCGCGTACTGTCTCTGGATCTGGCGTTATTTACTGGTTATCGAGAAGGGCAATGGACGTTCTTCGATCCCTCAATGAGCTTGTCGTTGCCCTGGTATTCGTCGCGGCAGTAGGACTCGGACCTTTTAGCGGAGTAATGGCTCTTGCCGTGAGCGGAATCGGCTCACTCGGAAAGTTGTTGAGCGAAGCGATCGAAGGCATCGACATGGGGCAGGTAGAGGCAGTCAAATCCACGGGAGCAACGCCATTGGCCGTTATCCTGCGAGGATTCGTTCCACAGATCCTGCCCGGGTTCGTGTCTTTCGTGTTGTACCGTTTCGAGGCGAATGTTCGGGCAGCTACCGTACTGGGCGTGGTGGGCGCGGGTGGTATTGGCTACTCGCTTCAGGAGTCGATGAGAGTGTTTGACAATCGAAGCGTGTCCTCCATTCTTCTGCTCATCGTCTTCACCGTGGTGCTCATCGATAACCTGTCAGCGATCATCCGGCGTCGAATCGCTTAAAGCTTTCATCCCCGTGCTTTATTCAGGCAGTCTCACTGCCCCGCAGCTTCCCACTATCCAGCTCTCAGCGATAACCGTCTCTGCGTGAGTGCCGGCGTGAACTGCTGCTAGCGCTACTGCCCGTGTGCTGCGTTACACGATCAACCAGTTCGGAGCATTAACGCAATACATCTGAATATTTTTTCCCGATTTAATACGTAGTACTAATGCATGAGAATGGATATGGAAAATTCACTTCGCTACGCACTCTCGCTCGCACTGCTCGGTGTCGCCAGCTCCTCGAACGCGCAAAGTTCGGTTACGCTGTACGGGATGATCGACGCCGGCCTCGTCTACACCAATAACTCCGGCGGTCACAGCAATTATCAGCTGGGTAACGGTCTGCTGTCTGGCCCCCGTTGGGGGCTCCTCGGCTCGGAGGATCTTGGCGGCGGACTCAAGGCAATCTTCACCCTCGAAAATGGTTTCAATCCGTCGAACGGGAAGTTGGGCCAGAACGGTCGTGAATTTGGCCGTCAGGCGTTCGTCGGCTTGTCGGACAGCCACTTCGGCAAAGTCACTCTTGGACGTCAATACCAGAGTAACTTCTTTGCTCTTGATTCGCTGGTCCTGGGATCACTGGCGACGCACCCGTACGATAACGACAATCTCGGCGCATCGATCCGCCTTAACAATTCTGTGAAATATCAAAGCGCCAGCTACGCTGGTTTCCAGTTCGGCGGACTTTATGGTTTCTCGAACGCTGCGGGAAGCTTCGCTGACAGCCGCGCGTACGACCTCAGCGCCTCGTATACGAACGGAGGGCTAACCCTTGCGTCCAGCTATCTGCAAATAAATAACGTCGGCTCGACGACTAACCCAAACGGTTCAGTAGTAGCGGGTGATTCCCCGTTTTACGCAGCACGCCAGCGCACATATGGCGCAGGCGCCCGCTACGCGTTCGACGCGTCAACCGTAGGCATCGTCTTTACCCAGACACAGCTCAGCGACGCCACCGCTATCGGATCTGGCTATGCTGGCACTTCACACAACCTGCTTCTTGCAGGAAATGCACGCTTCACAAACTACGAGTTAAATGGCAGCTACAGGTTTACACCGGCATGGACTCTGTCGGGCGCGTACACCTTTACAGACTCGCACCTCAACGGCGAACGCCCGAGGTACCACCAGATTACCCTTCAGGCTGCCTACGCATTATCAAAACGCACCCTTTTGATCATGCAAGCAGGATACGAGCATGTCGGCAACGCAGGGAAGTCAGGCGTCACGGCTGATATCTCCGGCGTAAGCAGCTCTTCGACGAGTTCTCAGCTGGTTACCGAATTCGGTATACACCACTCCTTTTAACTGGTCCCTGTCCAGAACCGGGAGAGGGTTGTCGCGTTGGTACATACAGGTACCTATCAGCGCCGGTGCTGGCAGTGCAGCCAGATTGAACGCTTGGATTGACTTATTGGACGGAACGATCATGACCGACATCACAACCATTACATCGACAATTACCGCGTCCTTCCTCGCCTCGGCGGTCGAGGTGGTGGAAGCCTTCACCATCGTACTGGCCGTTGGCGTTACTCAAAGTTGGCGGTCGGCCTTCATCGGCACAGGCATCGCCTTTACCATGCTTGCCGCGCTCGTGTTTTTTATTGGCCCCCTGCTGACGCTGATCCCGTTGCAACTGCTTCAATATGTCATCGGTATCCTGCTGATGCTGTTTGGCATGCGCTGGCTGAGGAAGGCAGTGCTTCGGGCTTCAGGTCATCTCGCACTTCACGACGAGGAAAAAGCTTTCGCCAAAGAGACCGAAACGCTTGCCAGGCGGAGGAAAGACAAGCGTGCCAGCTATCTTGCCGGGATCGCAGCATTCAAGGCTGTGCTGCTCGAAGGCGTTGAGGTGGTCTTCATCGTGATTGCAGTGGGCGCAGCCCGTGGAGCGACACTCTACGCTGCGGTCGGTGCTGTAGCCGCGTTCGTCGCAGTGATACTGATCGGACTCATGGTTCATAAGCCGCTATCGCGAGTACCGGAAAACACCCTGAAATTTATTGTTGGTCTGATGCTGACCAGTTTCGGTGTTTTCTGGACCGGTGAGGGATTTGGGGCAGAGTGGCCGGGGGCTGATCTGATGTTGATCGGCATCTTCATTGTACTCGCCGTCTTTTCGTTGTCCGCCGTGCGCTGGCTGCGCGGCACCCACTATCTTGCCTAAGGAGCCATCGTAATGAACGCAATTCGCATCGGGCTTGCTGAACTTGTTGGGATGTTCGTCGACGACGGCATGCTGGCCTTTTTCACCATCCTTCTGATCGGCGCCGTTACTATTTTGGTAAAGTTCGTGGGCATTTCGGGGGTAGTTGGTGGTGCGCTGCTTTTTATCGGCACGATCGCCGTCCTTGCCGAGAGCGTGATGCGCGCTTCCAGGCGATGACCAGGGTCTTTGTCTGAAAGTAAGTATGACTTCCTTGGGCTGGCGAAGTGCTGGCCGCCAACGCCGGGGCTAGACGCATGCGAACGCTTTCGAGGCGAGTCCCGAAGATTGTCATGCGGTTTCCAGTCCCGGCATTTAAATAGAGACGCAAAAGGCTAATCCAGTGATCTGACGAAATGTTCGGTGAGTTATTTCGGCTCCGAATATTGCCGCCAATGAGCGTATTGATTGCACTGGAAAAAGGCAGCGTTGGAGTTCGCCTATGAATGAACGGTCGCCAGACACGAATATGCTGTCGGTAGTTGTGCCTCTTTCACTGGGGCAGGCTGCGCTCTGGGGAGCGTTGTACTACGCATTCGCAGTAATCCTGGAGCCGATGTGCAGTGAACTACGATGGAGTACCACGGCCGCAACAGCAGTATTTTCTGCTTCGCTGCTCATTTCGGGCTTATTTGCCGTACCGATCGGCCGCGTGGCCGATCGGTACGGGGCTCGATCATTTCTGATCTTGGGTGCGCTTCTATCGGCGCTAGCGCTAGCGCTATGGAGTCGAACCAGTAACTTCGTCGTTTTTTCAGCACTGTGGGGATGTCTGGGGATTACCTCGGCTGCAGCACTACAAACGTCAAATGTGGTATTTGCCCAGCACTTCCCCACGGAGATGAAAAGCGCAGTCGTCACATCGAGTCTGGTTACAGGCCTCTCCGCCGCGATCTTTGTCCCACTCTGCCAGTTTCTCGTGGGCCGCGAAGGATGGCGGTGTGCCGTTGACGTGCTTGCGTTGATCTGCATCGTATGTGCAGTCAGCTTTGCGGTCGTCGTGCCCAGAGGCAAGGGGACTCCTGAATCGACACTGACTCTGAAAGAGTCTTATCCGAAAGCCCTTCATAACCCGGACTCTCTTCGCAAGATCCTCTTCGGTATGCGGTTTTGGGGCGTTGCCATTAGTCTGGCTTGTAATGGTGCTATATCAACGTCCTTAGCGGTCCACATCGTTGGAATTCTGGACGGCAAGCGATACAGCTCAGCTCAGATTTCGCTCGTTGTGGCGCTGGTCGGGCCAGCCCAGGTCGCAGCACGTGCGTTGTTAGCAATGAAACGAAAAAATTTGACCACCGCCTTTTGGGGGCGAGTGGCTCTCGGCCTTCAGATAGTGGCGTTGACGGCGCTCTGGTTATGTCGCCCTGGGTCGCCAGCTACGGCTCTTGTGTATCTGTTCGCCATCTGCAATGGGGTGGTCGGCGGTCTCACCCTGGTCGTCGCAGCGCTGATCACATCGGAGTTGTTTGGAACGGCCAACTACGGGGCAGTGCAGGGCGTCCTGAAGATGGTTTCCACCGTTGCGCGCTCAGCGGGACCTGTTCTGTTCGCCTTCGCGGCACTCGCAATGAAGGTAGATGGTGCCGCGATATCGCTGCTTGTCGGACTAGCCGTTCTGTCGTTCGTCGCATTCTCGGCGGTGATCAGAGGGTGAGGGAAACAGAACGCGCGTTGAGGACTGCGTGTTGTTTGACGACGGCGCGTGTCGATAGCGGCGGCAATACAGAATTCAGGCGAGATATCAAATCGCAGCAGGTAGTTGATCTGTGGTATATCCTTCGAAGCGGCTCTTCCCCAACTTCCATTTCGGAAAATTGAACATGATCTGAAAAAAAATTAGGAATACTCTCGCCACGAGTCGCGCTTGTCGGCGCCACAGGCGCCGTGGGTGTCGAGTAGATACGCTGTCTTGAGAACTACAAGTTTCCCTTACGCGCGCTCAAGCTGTTCGCCTCACCGAGGTCCGCAGGAAAGCGACTACAGTTTCGCGGTGATATATTGCCCGCGCATGAGCTGACGTCCACCAGTCTTCTTGGAGTTGACCTTGCGTTGTTCTCTGCCGGCTCAGCGATTCCAAGAGAGTTTGCTCCTGCGGCCGTCCGGAATGGTTGCACGGTGATAGACAGTTCGTCGGCATTTCGGCTTAAAAGACAATGCCTCTCGTGGTGCCGGAAGTGAATTCTCGAAGGATCATTGCGAACCCAAATTGCGTCGCGGCGATTGCCACGGTCACGTTGGCTCCAATTCACCGGGTGTCAAAAATCCGCCGGCTGACCATCTCGACATATCAGGCAGCGTCGGGAGCGGGTGCAGCGGCGATGAACGAATTGCGTGAGGCCACGAGCGCGTACCTCCGCGATGAAGCCTATCAGCTGAGAGTTCTGCCACATCCGTACGCATTTAATCTTTTTAGCCATCATGCTGAGGTCGGCATCGGAAGTGGTTATAAGGGCGAAGAAATCAAGGTAATTGCCGAGACCCGCAAACTTCTCGATGCGGCTGAACTGCCCCTTGGCATCATGAGCTTCCCCCGAAATTTCGCCTTCCAGTAGGTCATGTGTAAACTCGACCCAAAGGAAGGAAAGAATCGATGTTCAAAATACCGAAGCAGGCATACACCGCGGAGTTCAGGACACTCGCGGTACAGCGAGTGAAGGGCGGGCAAAGCGCGCGGCACGTTGCTCGTGAACTAGGGATTTCACACCAGTCGCTGCGCAACTGGGTCAAAGCCGATGAGGCAGGCACACTCAATGGTCCGGGGACAAAGGTAGTCACGCCGGAACAGATGGAGCTCTCACGCCTGCGGGCTGAGAACAAGCGTCTGCAGATGGAACTTGAAATCGCAAAAAAAGCGGCGGCGTTCTTCCCGAAGGACCTCCTGTGAAGTACGCCTGGATTGATTCGCATCGCCGGCACTATCCGCTGTCGACGCTGTGCGAGGTCCTGTCGGTCAGCCTGAATGGCTATCGGGCGTGGAAGCGCGGCGGCACGCCCGGGCGCAAGCGCCTCACAGATGCACAGTTGCTCGCCCTGATCCGGTCTATCCATGCCGAGGTCAAAGGCGCCTATGGCACCCCGCGGATGACCGAGGAGATTCGCGCACGCGGCTTTCCGGCCAGCAAGGAGCGGGTTGAGCGGCTCATGCGCGGCAATGGCATCCGGGCCCGTCACAAGCGCCGCTACCGCGTCACGACAGACTCGAAGCATAAGGTGCCGGTCGCTGAGAATCTGCTGGCGCGCAACTTCACGCCGACGGCGCCGAATCAGGGTCTTTACGTCGGACATCACGTACATCTGGACCGATGAAGGCTGGCTGTATCTTGCGATCGTGCTGGACCTGTTCAACCGGGAGGTCGTCGGCTGGTCGATCAAGCCGCGCATGACGGCTGACATCGTGACGGACGCGCTGACGATGGCGTGGTTCCGACGCCGGCCCGAGCCCGGCGCGCTGCATCATTCGGACAGGGGTAGCCAATACGCAAGCGATGACTTCCAGCGCAAGCTTGTGCAATACGGCATGCGTTGCTCGATGAGCCGCAAGGGCAATTGTTGGGACAATGCGCCGACGGAGAGCTTCTTCAACAGTCTGAAGAACGAACGGGTGCATGCTACGCGATACCGTACCCATCAGGAAGCGATGGCGGACTTGTTCGAATACATCGAAGTGTTTTATAACCGCAGACGTCGTCATTCGTCGCTCGACTTCGTATCGCCGGATCAGTTCCTGAAAGACTGGCTCAAAGCTCAGCAAATCAAGGATGCGGCTGCATAACCCCGGGCCTCGGGAAGGCGAAAAACCGAGGGAACCTCATCACCTGTATTCGAGTACCGATACTTCGGGCACATGCGGTCGCCATCACGGTTGAACTTTCCGATCCCGTGAGTCCAGACGATGCACGCGCTATAATTTCACGAGCGGAAGGACTGCGGCTGGTTGACGATCGTCCAAATAATCACTTTCCGATGCCCTCTGGAGCGTCCGGCCAAAATAATAGTGCGACGTTTGCGACAAGACCTTGGCGATCCGTCGGGTCGCTCTTTGGCCCTCTTTGTTGGCAGAGATCAACTATTGAAAGGAGCGGCATTGAATGCCGTACAAATCGCCGAGCAGCTTACCCAAGATGCACGCGGCCGGGGCGTTGAGGATTTGCGGCATAGCGCCGGTACTTGATCTCGCAAGTCACGTGGTTGAGGCCAATGATGGCCAAATTCTTCGAGAGCGGTTGAGGGAGAGACGGTGAAAACGAAAAAGGCCGCGCCATAACTTCCTGCGCGGTAACGCCGAAATAATTTTCCGCGGCAACTTCACGATCACTCGTTAAAAAAGGACCGCACCGAAGCTAAATACGGTGCGGCGCTCAAAGAAGTCACGCTCGACCGTCACCACGCGCAATTCGCTCTTCATGGCAACGAACTCTACCCGCAGCGCCTGCAGTTCGTCGACGGAGGGTGGTGGCGGCATCTCCGAATTAGACCAGCGATGCTGGTTCGCGTTTCGGGTCACGCGCTGATAGTAGCAGGTCGGATGCACCTTCGTCGCTTCGATGTCAATACCGTCGAGCAACCAGTGAAGTTGCTCCGTTCGTAACTTGAGTACCGCTTAGAGGTGTTAACAGAATGACTTTTGCAGGTGTCGCCAGCATATGATGCAGCAGCGGAAAGCCTCGTGGATGGAAGCGAGCTGTTCGAAGCGGATGCGCAGCCGGCGGAAGTTGTGAAGCCACGAGATGGTCCACTCCACAACCCAGCGTGTTTTGCCTAGGCAATATGACTTCACGTGAGGTAGAAGGGCTGGCCTGCCGTGAGGAATCAAACGCGGGTCAGCATTGCTGCCAGTGCCGCACGGTGTGGGCGGTGCCACACTCGGCGATTTCCCGCGCGGAGGCCAGCATGGAACACGATATCACGCTATACGTCGGTCTGGACGTTCACAAAGACTCGATCACGATCGCGTACGCGTTCGGTTCGGGCGAGGTCGAACTGCTTGGCGGGATCGGCACGACGCAGACCGACATCGATCGCCTGTGCAAACGCCTGCAGTCCAAAGCACACCGCATACGCATCGTCTATGAAGCTGGTCCGTGCGGCTATGGGCTCTACCGCCAACTCGTGCAGAAGGGCTTTGAATGCATGGTGTGCGCACCGTCACTGATTCCCAGAAAGCCCGGCGAGCGCGTCAAGACCGACCGGCGCGACGCCGTCAAGCTCGTGCGGTTGCTCCGCACCGGCGACCTGTCGGCCGTGTACGTGCGCACCGTACACGATGAAGCGTTCCGTGATCTGGCACGTGCGTGGGTCAGCGCCAAAGACGATATGAAGCGTGCACGACAACGCCTTAAGTCCTTCCTGCTCTCACATGGCGTGCGCTATGTGGGCCGTGCCGACTAGAGGGCCGCGCACCGTCGCTGGATAAGCGCGCGTTTTCATTCGACAACCTTTGGCAGCAACTCGCGCTCGACGAGCTTCGGCGTACGATTGAGGACCGCCTCGCGCAATGCGAGCGTCTCGAAGCCGCCCTGCGCGAGGCGGTCCTCAACTGGCGTTTCTATCCTGCCGTGCTGGCCCTGCAGACGATGCGCGGTGTGCAGTTCACTACGGCCGTGGGCATACTCGCCGAACTAGGCGATCTCTCGCGCTTCGCGCACCCGCGCCAGCTGATGGCCTGGCTCGGCGTTACCCCGTCAGAACATTCCTCCGGCAACAAACGGCGCCAGGGCAGTATCACCAAGACGGGTAACAGCTATGCAAGAAAGTTGCTAGTCGAGGCCGCCTGGAGCTACCGGCACCCGGCACGTGTCAGCCCCGAGATCCAGCGGCGACATGAAGGCATCCCCAAGCCCATCGTCGATCGCGCCTGGGACGCACAGGTGCGACTGTGCCGGCGTTATCGCAAACTCGTCGCCCGTGGCAAGGAGAAGAACATTGCGGTGATCGCCGTCGCCCGCGAACTCAGCGGGTTCATCTGGGACATCAGCCGACTGGCGATGTCGCTCGCTGTACCGCGCGAGGTGCAAGAGGCGTAATGCAACACCTGAACCCACTTGACCTCACCCTAACCACTGGAGGAAGAGTTTCCTGAAGGCGGCGTAGCCCGGCACGCGAATAACCCGCGAGTGGACTACGCAACGGACAACATCCGATTTGCGAGCCTAGATAGCGGCAGGCTCGTCGGGCAGGATGGAATGAACGCCCCCCACCACGGCCGGTGAGGAAATGCAGGAAGGTGGATCCTCGCGGGCCGACGGCATCAAAGTGCCCAAGGTGGGAGATCATGACGATTTCCCAAGGCAAACCGGAGGATCCACAATGAACTATACGATAGTTGGTGCCGATATCGCCAAGAACGTGATGCAGTTGCACTGGGTGGATCCGGACACCGGGGAGATCATCAACAAACCGGTCAAGCGAGCCGCATTTCTGGAGCACTTCGCCAATCGTGCTCCCTGCCTGATAGGCATGGAAGCATGCGGCGGCGCCCAGCATTGGGCCAGACGACTCATGGAAATGGGACATCAGGTGAAGCTGATACCGGCGAAATTTGCCAAGGCGTTCAACATTCGCAATAAAAACGATGCTGCAGACGCTCGCGCCATCTGGATGGCCACGCAGATGCCGGGAAAATCTGTGGCAGTCAAGACGGAAGCCCAGCAAGCCGTACTTGCTCTTCACCGGATACGGCAACTGAAGATCAAGTTCCGCACCATGCAGGTGAACTGTCTGCGCGGTCTGCTGACCGAATATGGCGAAGTGATGGGCAAGAGCCGGGCGGCCCTCGATAAGGCAATTCCAGAAGTACTGGAGCGGCTCACCGGTCGTCTGCCGGCCATGCTCATCGAGTCACTGCGCGAACAGTGGAATGACCTTCAGAATCTCGACCGGCAGATCGCCGAAATGGAGCGGCGTCTGCGGGCATGGCTTAAGGATGATGAAGCATGCAGGAAAATTGCCGCGATCCCAGGCGTCGGGCTTCTGACTGCCACCACCGCCGTCGCGACAATGGGTGACCCGAAAGCGTTCAGAAGCGGCCGCGAATTCGCAGCCTGGCTCGGCCTGGTACCCAAGCAGGTAGGCACCGGCGGCAAGACCGTGCTACTGGGTATAAGTCAGCGAGGTGATACATATTTGAGAACATTGCTCGTTCACGGCGCACGAAGTGTGCTGTCGCACTCTCGGGAGCCGGGCGCATGGATCGAGCAACTCACCCAACGGCGACATCGTAACGTCGCCATAGTAGCTATCGCGAACAAGATGGCCCGCACCATCTGGGCCGTGCTTGCCCACGGTAAGCCGTACGAAAAAGGCTACGTCAGCAAAACAGCGTGATCGCGGGACGATTTATGGAGCAATGAACCCTCTGCAGGACGGATGGTACGTCCAAAGGTTGCGGCGGCAATCAAGTGTGATGACATGACAGGTCGGACCGGAACTCGCATAGCCTGGATTACAGAGAGAGCCTTGAGCTCGAGGACGGAATGAGGCGCGAGTTAGCGGATTTCATCGGGGCCCGCAGCGAAGCAGGCTGCAAGAAGGCCGAATGTAGAGCTGCAACCTATCCTGTCACTCAACACATGCGAAAACCCTCGCAAACGGGGGGCGTTCATGTAGACCTCTGTAATGCGGTAGCCAACCCGCGAATATCAGTGTGACCCACCGTCGAGATTTACTGCTACGTCGCGCTCAGGAAAATCACATGACATGTACTCGAGAAGCTGAAAACCGATCTCCATTGACACGTGAAGTGATATCAGCCCACTACCACGAGGCTGACCACGCCGAGCGATTTCGGTTGCAATGCCGGCGGCATGCAGTGGACGTCGATACTTGTCGTGGTCTTAGCCCCTGTCGCCCTGAACGACCCGAGGCTTCGACAGCGGTCTGCCATGCTTGCCGCCGATTGGCGGAATTGCCTCGACCAGCGCTTGAAGTTGAGTGACGTCGTTGCGGTTGGCGCCGGTCAGAATCACCGCGAGCGGGATGCCCTGCGCCTCGGTGATGAGATGATGCTTTGAACCAGGTCGGGCGCGGTCTGTGGGATTCGGTCCTGTTTTTGACCTGAGCCCACACCGCGGATTGAAGAGGAATCGACGATGACGCGAGACCAGTCGATTTGGTCAGCTGCGCGCAATCGTGCAAGCAGCACCTCGTGCAACTGCTCCCAAACGCCAGCCGCTTGCCAGTCACGGAGGCGACGCCAGCAACTCATGCCGCTGCCGCAACCCATTTCGCGAGGTAGCACGTCCCAACGCAGCCCTGTCTATAAGACGAAGAGAATGCCGGTGAGCACTGCACGATTGTCGAGCGGCTTGCGCCCCGGATAACGGGTTCGCCGTGGTTTGGGAGGGGCAGCAACGGTTCGATGAGTGCCACTGTTCGTCGTCGCGTATCGGCTTGGCCATGTCCTTTTCGTCGTCAATACAATGAAACGGTTAACAGCATTCACCGAGGGTTAGCAGCCCCTTCCTTCTTTTTGTTAAGGGTTCTTACTTGCGCGGCCAGACGAAACGGTCCTGCTCGAGCCGCTTGTAACATACCTCGAAATGCAGGCTCTGGGGCGGCCACAGAGCATCTTGTCCGCATCACTCACCCGTTTCACCCGTTCAGCGGACAGCAACTTCTTGTGTCGGAGAACGCTATAACCGGTCTGGCCGACGTCTCCTGTTGCGCATCGACGACAAGAGTTATTGCTCCGTTCCTCCGAAGTGGACACGCCCGGAGAACCACTTCGGGCGCGCGAATTGGCGAAAGCTGGTTCGCAAAGAATTTGGGCTGGATGTACACCCGAGAACGATTGAGCGAGCGTTCGGTGTAAAAAAAACGATGGAATAGCAGGATGCTGTGCCTGGCCGTCGGCCGTATCGGCGCCGATCACCGCGCAATACGAGGTGATGCGTTCCGCCGCTCTTGGCCACGCCTTGCCTGTAGAAGCCCGACGCGGACTCAGCGTCTTCCTTGCGCGAGGGATGTGGGCATGGGCACGCATGATGGTTCCGGGGCGCGCACCGCCCGAAGCATCGGCTTTTGGAAATCTGCGCGCTTGCTGATACGCTGATTCTCGACGAAGACGGGATATACGATCCAGCAAGCTTCAATGACCGGCTCCTGCTTGGGCTCAAAGGAACAATGAGTGAAGCGGAGCTTCATGTTCTCAAAGCGCGCCTACGAGGCGGCAGGTGCCTGCTACCGACCGGTTTCGTATATGACGACCTCGGCAACATAGCGCTAGACTCGGATACCTAGGTCAAAGAGACCATCGCGTACTTCTTTGAGACGTTCTTGCGAGTCGGCTCTGCCAGCCAGACAGTCAAGGTCTTCAAGAAGGAAGGCCTCCTGTTTCCATCCCGTATGCGCAACGCGAAGTTCCTGGTCTTCCAGCACCTCACCGCGTCGACGGCACTTCG
The DNA here is from genome assembly GCF_040948675.1 of Paraburkholderia sp. BR14312. Classification (NCBI taxonomy): domain Bacteria; kingdom Pseudomonadati; phylum Pseudomonadota; class Betaproteobacteria; order Burkholderiales; family Burkholderiaceae; genus Paraburkholderia; species Paraburkholderia sp. BR14312. The sequence goes on along the minus strand of NZ_JBFPKI010000019.1, from coordinate 14,538 downwards.
CATGTTGAACAATCCGCGCTACGCAGGCGCTTACGTTACGGCCGGAGGCACTATCGCAAACTTGTAGACGGGCGGGAAGTGCCGAGAAAGCGTGATCGCAATGACTGGCTTGCTTGCATTCCGGACTCCCATCCTGGATACATTACTTGCGAGGAGTATCGGCAAAACCTTGCTGTGCTGGAGACGAATGGTCGCGGGTATAAAGTCGCGCGATCATCGCCACCTCGCGAAGGAGCTGCTCTTCTGCAGGGGCGCGCCATCTGCGGTCGTTGTGGTCGGTATGTCCGGCTCCGGTTGTCTGCTTGCCGAACGCGATGTCGAGATTGAGCAGCTCAAGGCGCGGATCGACAAGCTTAGGCGCATGCAGTTCGGTCGCAAGTCCGAGCAGCTGCAGCGACAAATCGAGACGCCCGATACTCAACTTGAGGATCTGGCCGCCGGGCGCGGCGTTGTGGATGTGCTGCGTGCGCAGGCCCTCGGTGCAAAACGACGGACGAAGCGGGTTCCAGGCAAACGCTTCCCGCACATCTGCCGCGTGAGGATCATGTGCTTGAGCCTGAATCAAGCTGCCCGGATTGTGGTCAACCAATGCGGGTGCTCGGCGAGGACTCATCCGAACAACTCGCCCGGGTTGCAGCGGCGTTCAACGTCATTCGCACGATCCGGCGCAAACCGGTTTGCCCGTACTGCAGCACGATCACGCAGCCGCCGATGCCTGGGCTGCCGATCGAGCGGAGCATTGCCCATCCGAGCTTGCTGGCAGACATCCTCGTCTCGAAGTTTGCAGACCACCAGCCGTTGTACCGGCAATCGACGATCGCGGCGCGCGACGGCTTGACGCTTGATCGGGCCAGTATGGGGCGCTGGGTTGGCCAGTGTGAGGCGCTGTCCGCTCCGCTAGCAGAGGCGCTGCGCCGCTATACCGTGGCCGCTACCACGCTGCACGCGGATGACACGCCGATCCCGGTGCTCGCCGGGCAACAGGAAGACCCGCACCGGCCGGCTGTGGGCCTACGTGCGCGACGATCATCGCTCGGGTTCGACGCAACCGGCTTCGGTCTGGTTCGCGTACTCGCCGAACCGGGAAGGCATCCATGCTCAATCCCATCTCGCCAGCTTCAAAGGAATTCTGCAAGCGGACGCCTACGCGGGCTTCGACGAATTGTTCCGCGACGGCTCGATACGCGAGGCGGCATGCCATGCCCACGCGAGGAGAAAGTTCTACGACATCCACGTGCGCACGCCATCTGACATCAGGGCAAAGCTCGAAACGCTGTCGTCGAAGTCCGATACGGCCAAGGCGATCAACTACACGCTGAACCAGTGGAGCGCACTGACGTTCTACCGCGTAGACGGTACGCTAGAGATTGACAACAACATCGCGGAGAACACGCTGCGTTGTGTAAGCCTGGGCCGGAAGAATTTTTTTATTCGCCGGCTCAGGCAGCGGCGGCAAAGGGGCAGCCGCGATGTCCGCATTGATTGGCACTTGCACACTGAATGGCATCGATCCGCGTGCCTACCTCGACTATGTGCTAACCCATATCGCCGGTCACAAAGTCAATCGCATCGACGAGCTCCTGCCTTGGTGTGTTGCCGACAAGCTGCACACCCCATCCAGTGCGCCGAATCCCGCTACCTGACCGGCAGTTCCAGTTCACCATCATGCCTCACGCGCATGCGAATGGACCAACGGCCCAGTTGAGCCCGCTTACGAACATCGCACCGTCCACGCGTTTCGATCATCGCCGATAGGAGTGCCGCGTCGTTGCCGGCGCATTCGAGCTTGAGCGTGATGCCGTTGGGCATCTGTAGCATCAATATCGACGAGGCAGGTCGATTCGCTGGCGAACTAGCCGTCGCCTCCGGCAAAGAAGACATCGCGGATTTGAGTTCGACGACTGCGTTCTCATCTCTAACCCGCACAACCGGCACGAATGCCGACTCCACCGTCGGTGCAGGCGACGGGGCACGAGCCGACCGTTGCTGGTGGAGTTTGATCCATTTATACAGCAGGTTCGCATTGACGCCGTGCCTGAGTGCGAGCCCCGCTATTGACGCCACCGGCTCAAGGCAAGCCTCGACCAGTCGCCGCTTGGTCTGCCGATCAAAGCGGCGCTTGCCGTCTATGTCAACGCTGACGACCTTCAGGCACGACGTCTCTGAGCGTTGTTCTGTCATAAGGTGTCCACTGAAAATCAGCGGACATAGCCTGCACGCTCAGATCGCTCGATGCCATACGTCGATTCCTGAGCGCTCACTTTCTGTTGCAGTTTCTTGTAGTTGGAGTCTTTCGGTTCGCACTTGAGGAGCGTCACGGTTTCGAGTATCACTTCGAGCTGCTGCGCGGCGCACGTCGGGCCGCCGCACACCAGCAGCACCGAAACGCGAGGTCGCTCCGCTGCGACCACACTCCCGATCCGAGATTCTCGCGAAAAACTCAGGGCGATTCAAACGCACAGGTGTTGCCCGCCGTCAATGCGAATGGACTGACCAGTCATATAACCCATCGTCGGGCTTGCCAATAGCGTCACCAGATATGCACACTGATTGACATTTCCTATTGTTCTCGCTGGGATCGTAACCAATCGACTGGCCTTGTAGTCGTCGAAGGAAATTCCCTGCTCGTCCGCGCGAGCCTTCCACAGGTTTCTCAGACCAGGGGTGTCGAAGATGCCCAGTATTATGTTGTTGAACGTTACGTTGTATACCGAGAATTCTCGTGCTGCGCCGCTCCCAAGAACTGCTATAGCTGATCGCCCAACATTCGCCAAGGAGTGATCCCATAGTGGTGCGATTGTTGATGAACCAAGCAAAGACACAACGCGCCCAAATTTTCGTTCGATCATTCCCGGCAAGTTCGATTGGACTAACTCGAGAAATGGAAAAAAGTTGCGCATGAGTGTCATGTGATATTCGTCCGCCCCGATTCCGATGATCGAATCCTGTCTCTCGCGGACGGGAACGAAAATAACGATGTCAACATTACCGATTTCTCTTATCATATTGCGTGTCTGAGACGGGTCAGTCATATCGCAGGCCAGATGCGTCACCGTTCCCCCTTCGACTTCACTCTTATATTGAGACCGCGCGGTCGGTACATTTCGGCTCAAAGCGATAACTGTTGCCCCCTCAGCCGCAAGTTGAGTGGCACACGCCGCTCCCAGCCCGGATCCTGCGCACGTCACCAGCGCACGCTTGCCTTTCAGCTCAAGTTCCATTGTATCTCCATATCGATCTGTTTACATGCTTCTGCCTATGTCAAACCTTGGTGTCAATCTGGCGTGAATGTGACGGCAGGGACGCCAAATACCATATACAATGACAGGATTCTCAATCGATTCTCTTTTTGCTTTTTCATCAAGCGAGGAAAGGCGAATTAATTAGCGTGACTACCGGAAGCGCTCGATTGCCGCTTTGCCCTCCTTTCAGAATAAAAGGGATCAAGAACCCTCAACTGAAGCAGCCAAGACAGATTGCCATACAAACCGCAGCCAACTTAGCTGCGGATGCTGTATTCGATTCGCAGTGGACGCATGCTGATGGAGCAAATTCCCAGCAACATACTGGTTCGCTGGCTCGTCGGACTGGCGATGGACGAATCGGTGTGGGACCACACTACCGTCAGCAAAAACCAGGACCGCCTGTTGGCTCACGACGTGATTGTTAGCCTGTTCAACGGGACGGTTGAGACGGCGCGCGTGCGTGGCTACCCGTCGGACAATCATTTCGGCGGGGATGGCACGCTCATTCAGGCGTGGGCAGCACACTAGAGCTTTGTGCGCAAGGCGAGGCCGGGTGACGATATGCCCCCTGGTAGAGGTGCAGACCCCCGCGAGAACTGGCACGGCGAGAAGCGTAGTAATGACGCGCGTGAATCCAGCCCGGAGGGCCAGGCGCGACTCTTCCACAAGAGTCGCGGCACGGGCGCCATGCTTTGCCACGTCGGCCACGTGCTGACCGATAGCCGGCATGGTCTCGTGGTGAACGCACAGGTGACGCAGGCCAATGGCGCGGTAGAGTGTGACACAGCGGCTGACATGCTTGCTAACAAGAACTACAACACGGCCGTCTTCGTGGCGACGTGCCGCGCATATGGCGTCACCCCGCATGTGGCGCAAAACGATGGCCGTGCGGCTGGCTCGGCCATTGACGGGCGTTTGGCGGGCTGGCCCGGCTACACTATGAGCCAGCGCAAGCGCAAATGCATTGAGCCGGTCTTCGGCTGGAGCAAGACCGTCGGCAGGATTCGGCAGGCAATATATCGAGGGCGTACGCGAGCCGACCATCTTTTCCTGCTGACTCACGCGGCCTGCAACCTGACGCATACGTGAACGCTTGTCATCAGGATAGCATGATAGTGCAAGCAGGAGAGAGCGCGACATTGGCTGCACCTGAATCACGGACGTTTGGCGTCAAACCGATAGAAACAGTTCGTCGCGACAGCTACAGTAAACAGGATGGCGCAGGTCGAGTGAGAATGAAATCGAATCCTCATTTTCTGCTCATAAAAAGATCAGAATCATGCTGATAACAGCGGCATATAAGAAGACAAATAGGAGTCCTACTCCTCGTAGTGGAGGCGGCCCATAGGGACTCACATGAAGTGCGGCCATCACTATCAATTCCCATGGCAGAACTTCAGCGACCGAGAAGCTTTTCCAAAATTTTGCAATGACAAAAAACAGACCAGTGATAGGAACCGTATATGTCATGGGTACACCGTAGAATCGACCTGTTTCTGTCAGCCCGAAATTATTGAAATATGCGAGCCTTAGGCAAGCTGCCAATGCTATTAAAACTGAAGAGACCAGCGAGAGAGTGGATCCATGAGCCAACTGCAGGGCAATCAGGCCCGGAACAATCCCAGCGCTAACCATATCAGTCGCTGAGTCCATGTCGCCACCGACGAGTGCATATTCTCGAGGTCGATTCTTCATCCTCCTTGCTACCCACCCATCAAGGTGGTCCAACATCACTGCCCAAATAACGACTCCGATCGCGACGTCGAAATGACTGTTCACAGTGAGATGCATCGCGCCGATGGCTAGAAACAGGCCTATGGCAGTGATGGCATTGGGAACGTCGACAAGGTACTTGAGCATCTTATCTTCCTGGCGACTGACAACCGAATATATGACGGGCTGCAGTAAGGTCTTCGAAATCATCGACCTCGAACCATCGGCAGTCTCCACAGTCTCGTGTTGTCACTTTTTTTCCACCGTCAATGAACGCTTTCAACATGTCCTCGAAATACGCCACGGGATTGTCTAAGCGTGCTCTCTCCCACAGGTCGCACAATTTCCGCACAGTACAAGCGCTGAATTTGTAGATGTTGATCGTTTTCCAGTAACCGTCCCGCTCGCCAGTGGGCGTGTCACGATAGACGTGTTTAATCCATTGGCCCTGATTATCCAGCGTCACTGTGGTCCCACTGAGCGGTGAACGGAAGGGTGCAACTGCAGCGATATCCGATTGGTCAATTTGGCTCAAAAGCCGCCGCGGGATGTCTGAGTCGAACAACACATCCCCTTCAATTAATAGCACTCCCTCGGCGAGGTCTCGCGCGGCCAGATAGAAGGAATCTGCCGTTCCCTTGGATTTATAGTCGGGAGCGTGAACATATGAGATGTCGGCACCGAACAAACTATCACCTGTTTCCTTTCGGACAGTATCAGCCTTGTACCCAACCACCACAGTTACCTGATTTACACCGACCTCAACGAGAGATCGTATGCAGCGATGCAAGATCGGGCCGTCACCGAGCATGTTGACCATCGCTTTCGGACGAGTTTGAGTGAGCGGACGCAGCCGCGAACCAACACCAGCTGCCAATACAATAGCGCGCATAGTATACCCATGTTGATAGTTGTTAAAGCGGCGAAATGTGCTAACGGAAATATTCAACCATTGCGTTGAGCCCTTCGTCCAACTGCTGTTCATCGCCTGCGTAGGAAATTCGAAACCCGTACGAGGTTCCAAATGCGCTTCCCGGAACAACCAGCACGCCCGTTTCGTTCAGCATTTCTCTGCAGAGTTCGTCGTCCGATTGACCCGTTGATTTCGAGCGGTTTGTGCATCGACTATCGGCGAACGCAAAAAAACCCCCTGCTGGTCGAGGAAACGACATGCCGGAAATGGTGCTTAGCACGGTTGCGACGCGATCACGTCTCTTCGCCAGCATAGCGACGCGATCGATCTCGTACCTGCCTAATCCGGATCCTTCTAGAGTCCATAGCAATGCAAACTGGGTGATGCTGTTCGGATTCGAGTTTGTATGGGTTTGTATCGATTTCAACAGACTTATGAGGGATCGATGTGCGAACACGTAACCTATCCGCCATCCGGTTAACGCCCAACATTTCGAGAACGAGTCGACAATAACTGCCCTGTCATAATTACAAATTAGATCCCCTAAAGGTGAGGTTCTATCGGTTTCAAACATCAATGAATGGTATGATTGATCAAATATTACAAATGCTCCGTGTCTTGATGCGATACGGACGACTTCCTTGATTGAGGAGTCGGAGTAGACCACGCCAGTTGGGTTGTTTGGCGAATTGATCACGATCGCTTTCGTGGATGCGGTAGTGCTTTCCTCGAGTGCCAGAAGATCTATGGTGCCACTAGCCTCTATGCAACGGACAACTTTAGGAGTGCCACGTGTCAGTACGATCTGCTCTGGAAAAGTACTCCAGTATGGAGACAGCACAACGACTTCATCGCCTGGATTGACTATAGACAGCATCACTCCGTAGAGTGCTGGCTTGGCACCTGCTGTTACCGCAATTTCTTCGGCAGATGCTTCAATTCGATACTTCTCGTTCACATATGCAGCAAGCTGTTCACGAAGTGCTCGAACACCGATCGCTTCAGTATAACCGTGTAGTCCAGATCGTATAGCTCTTCCGGCATTCTCTAGAAATTCTGACGGTGGAGAAATAGATAGTTCGCCTTTCGAAAAGTCAGTTACGCGTTTTCCATCGCAAACCCGCTTCCTCGCAATCTCATCGAACGCAGCATTCTTGGATCCGCGTATCGACTCAGCCATAGTTGAAAAAATCATCTAACTCTCCAGTTTGCGACCTGATAGGGAAAATTTTTCACAATCGGTGATGAGTATTGCGTACAGGTTCCAATCGCGATCACGACTCGTTACGGAAGTCTGCAGAACTCGTTTCTTGACCGCTAGACCTTTGCGCATTTCGCTGGTTATTGATCGGGCGGTGCGGAAGGGCACTCCGTTTGTTCTGCAAACCGGCGTTCGATGGGGGGCTTGCCGCAGAAACTTTGGTTCGGCGGCGGCATGAATTGCTGACGTGGACTGCGAGACTGGAAGAGCAATGGGGTTTGGGCGCCGAGAGTAGCGAGAGACACGGTCGCCATCGCCGGGTTGTCGAGCGAACCCATGCCTCGCTCGCCGGATTCGGCAAGCTGCGCATCCAGCTTTGAGCGAGTTCCAGATACTTATGTCGCGTTGCTCCCTCTTGCTCGGGCAGTTATCTGTTCGCGGTTCGTAGATCATTTTCTTTAGCGAGCAAAAATACCATGTTCGAATGGAGCAGTGCTGACGTACGTTTGCGACGAGCAGGTACGGCCTTCTCAATCGCGGACAGCGTCAGCGTTACGACGCTGGCCAGTGTTCGTCCCAATGGAACAGGAAGGCCGGTCCGCGCCGTGAACTTTTGCTCCAGCGCTTCGCCCATGAGAAATACCAGCCCTCGTTGCATGATGTATGTCAGCCGCTCTTTCGAATGAGTATGCCGGGAAAAGGATGCGCCAGATTCCCGCGTCAACAAGCGAACGCGAAGTCTTCTCTGTTGACGACCTGCTACGGAAGGCGTTCGCCGAGGGCCTTGATGAGCAGGTCCGAAAGGCTGTGATGCATAGTAGCTTTTTGTTAGCATGGTCCATGGCTCCGCAATGGGTGTTTACCCAGCGCTCTCGACAGGGACGGCAAACGTCGGGGAGTCTACTGCCCTTCGTCGCCGCAACTACCTGACGGCAACGCCGTTACCGTTCGTCTGCAACGATCATGTCCTCGTGTCCCGCTACTAGCTTTCGATGTACAAGCAACTCTGCCGATTCACGCATCGGTCAAAGTATGCCGGCGCGGGACCATTCTCAAGCAGCTTCCGCGCCATCCGAACGCAACGCTCGGAAATTCCGTAGATAGGGGCTTCAGGGTTTAATTGCGGAAATTGCGCTGGCTGACTGAGGTCGTATTCCCGACATCCAGGCGCGTTTTGTCTCAAACGTAAGCAATTGGTTTACGATGTGCACGCGCTGCTGGAAGTTGCTGCTGCACCATCATTGTCAACGCGCGGAAGTCGGTCGCAGAGTCATAGCCGGTCAGTTTTGAGCTCGCGATGGGGTGGCGTTGATTCAAGCGAGTCACATACGCTCACCATGTGCCCCAATTTGAGCAGGTATCCGTAGGGTACTAACCCGTTGGGGTTGAACTTGCCGCGTTTAGAGGTTTTCTGGACGATCACGACCGGCTAGCCGGGGCTTATCGACCGCGATCAGTATCTTCAGATGAAAGTTCATTGAACGAGAACTCGAATAGCATGACGCCAACCACCGAACCGTACACTCAGGCATCCTTTTCTCGATGCTGCGTAGATTTTCCTGTAGGACGCCTGCGTGACAGGAGAGTTTGGATCGCACGTATACGAACTGCTCGGTGCGCTGAATATCTCGACGACTCTCTTGAAATCGTCCGTTTAAGGGCCGACCCTCGTTGCGTGCGGGTCCCCCGCCCGATATCGTCGACGAGATTTATCGCAATCGCCATAGTCATACCGTGCCTGGAATCAGGCTCAATATCTCCTCGATCGAGAAGATCTGACCCTCTACCTCGTATGAGCGGCCACTCTTCAGAATGTCCATCGCAACCTTGACCATCGCTGGATAAGCGGCTCGCAACAAGTGATTGGCGTAAATTACTACGTTGAAGCCGGCCTGCTCCAGCTCGCAAAATTTAATTCGGTTGTACGTTGTCGGGATACAAACAAGGGGGGTATTTGCGTCTCGCGCTCTAAATAGGGACGCAAATTCGAGGACTTCGTCCGGCGCCGCGCTTTTGCTGTGAATCATGATCCCGTCGGCACCCGCATCGACATATTTCTGAGCCCGAGAAATCGCATTCGACATTCCTCTTTCCAAAACGAGGCTTTCGATCCTCGCGACTATCATGAATTCATCGCTATGTTTCGCCTTGCATGCGCATTCTATCTTTTCACTGAATTTCTCCGGATCTTCCTGAACTTGAGGAACACGATTTCCGATCAGCGAGTTCTTCTTTAGACCGGTTTTGTCTTCAATGATCGCCGCAGATACACCCGCGTTTTCGAGCATCACTACGTCAAGCGCGAAGTGCTCTGATTTCCCGCCCGTATCGGCGTCGATAATCAGGGGTTTGCAGGTGCTTTCGAATATCTCATTGATATTGTTGATCCGGCTTCGCATGTCGAGAATTTCGATATCCGGTTTTCCCCGCATGGTCGAGTCGGTCAGGGAGCTTGACCAGAAGCCGTCGTACTCGATTTCCACTCCAACCTCATTGATGGCCCGGCTTGTCTCGACGAGCAGCGCGGTAAGTGGACTTGTCACTTCCATAACACGCAGGCACCGCTTCCGCTCCAGCGCATTTCTCAGCGCCCCGGCGCGGGTATTCCTGAATTTTGTGTCAAATGAAACAGAATAGACCACGATTTACTCGCCCTGAATATTTCCGCAATGACGATTTTTCAGACGCGGAAAAATTACCTGCCAATGAGGAGCTGACATCTTTCATCATGCGAAGAGTGTCGTCGCCTCGCCTATACCTAACAAAAGCCCATGCCTAACAAAAATCACTACCGTTCAAAAATATTCAGAATACCCTATTCAGTTGACGGCCATCGTTATCGACACGAACACAGTATCATTAGGATTATTGTGACCTAACGTATCCGCTCATGATATACTCGTCAATCCTCTCCTTAAGAGTAGATGCGGTGCAGGATTGGGGCGCGCATAAGGGCGAGCCACGCATCGAGTTGGCGAGAGGGGCGTTTGAAAAAGCTGCATGGTGATTGCGTAGCCGTCCCCTCTGCTCCCGTTCGGCCGAATGGCGTCTCGCCGCCAATTTTCCGCGTAGGTACGGAAACCAGCGCGTCTCTTCATTGGCTTACTTCAGCGTCGCGCGTGCCCGAAATGTCGCGCGCCTCGAGCCGCGTATCGATCTGTCGGTTGACGCGCCTAGATTTTTGCTGAATGGATTCAAATTGGCTCAATGGAGGGCGGCTGGCTTTAACAGAGGGAGGAATCGAGAGCGAGTTCATGCACCTAAATTCGCAACAACTGTACCAGTAACGCGGCAGCTAAGCGGGTGGCTGAATAGGATGCAGAAGACTGACATGAGCCGGTGCAGTTCCAGGATTGTTTCGGCCAAATATGTGCGGTTTGTCGGGAAGCTGACGTTGCGCACGTCTTAGCTGCCCATCACGCTCGTATTTGCGGGCGGTGCGCTCGCTCATCCCCGTACGCGCCGTAGCCAGCTTCTGGCTCCCCGCCTTTCTGCCGTTCTTCTCGCAACGATTTGATTTCTCCCTCTCTTTTCGTGTCGGCGCGAAAAGGAGTCGCATGATAACGGCGGACCAAACCGCAGCAGTTCCGGCACAGGAAACCGGCAAATCTAGTTGTCGCTACCGCCGGCAGAAGCAATTGTCGCCAGACAGCTGTTGACCTTCGGCTGCTGGGACGAAGTCGATCATAATGCGTCCGGTGAGCCGCCACGCTCGACGGTCTTCGTCATGGTGCTTATCGCGTTGTCATAAAAGTCGAGAGCTTCCGCAAGCCCGAGCCGACGCGTGAAACCAGCAAAAATGCCGTTGCTAAGAGCAGGTGGACGACAAAACTACCACTCTTTTGCAGTTGGAGAACTGATATGGCCGAGAGTCGCGCTATGCCTGCCGCAGAGAGAGAGCAGTCATTTGGTAATCCGAAGGTGTCTAAGCGAGTCTCGCTCCGCTGTGAAGAGCGCCGCAAGCAGCATGGCCGTTCAGCGACAAATATTTTGGCCACCGCGCGCGCTTGTTGTCGTCCGCGCTGCGACGCCGGTAGCTTTCGACGTTCGGCTCGAAAATCGTTGAGTGATGGACCGGGCGCGGTCACCGACATCGACGGGTGGGGGAACACGCTGCACCGTCCGGTGATCAGCGCATAGCATGCGGCCAGCGAAGTTGAGGAGCTACTTCTCGTCGGCGACTAGATGGGGGAATTTGCCCGCCCATCGGGGTATAAGCGTGTAGCGGTCCAATGGTCCTTGACACCTCTAAAGGGGATAATTGCCCCAACTGGGGTGAGAGATGAGCAGACGGAACCTGACTGCCGAATTCAAGGCAGAGGCGGTGCAACTGGTGGTTGCGCAGGGCTATTCATTTGCCAAAGCCTGCGAGGCACTGGGCGTTGCGATACCGCGCTGCGACGCTGGGTGGCGCAATGGTGCGGCCAGCAGGTTGAACCGCCCCGCAGCGAGGCGCAAATCCAGAGCGACCAGCGGCGCATCCGTGAGCTGGAAGCCCGTGTCGTGGAGTTCGAACGGGAGCGCGAGATACCAAAAAAGTCTACGGCCTTCTTCGTCAAGCAAATGGATCGCTCCTCGAAGTGATCCACTCGCTGAAGAAGGCCTCGCCCGTCAGCGTCATGTGCCGGCTGCTGAACGTGCCGCGAAGCAGCTATTACGCCTTTGCTGGCCCTCGCCGCAAGCGCGCCGCATCGCCCTTGCTGCTCAAGGCCACGCGCCAGATTCACATTGAAAGCCGGTGTAGTTACGGCAGTCGAAGGCATTCGGCTGCAAACAATCTGCCATGAAAAGCCCCTTTGTGGGTGTCCAAAGAGGCTTGACCACTACAGCGTGCGACCTTTACCTCTGAGCCAGCGTGAAAAACCGCTTGCATTCCCCGGAGGCGTCCATAAAAGCACCGCGTTAAGCTTACGCCTGTCCCATCGATATTGATAATTCAAGAGAAGCGCACTTACATGGCTAATTGCGCAATCGACCTTGCAACGTGTCGCAAATTCGGGTGTGGTAGATTTTGCCGGCGACCGCAACGGCTCGAACCTGGCAACAGCTAACTCACTGGCGATCCACGGCAAATTACTGCGGCGATCGAAGATGAAAGCTGCTCACCGCCATGCGTCGCACATGCGACTCGTCTATCTCCACGCCCAATCTAGCCCTGTCCGGAAGATGCACTACCCCATTGTGCACGAAGGAACAAAAATCGGTCGGGTCCTCGGCAAGCCGTAGCGTCGACATAAAGGCGTGGCCGACGTCGACGAGATTCCCTATAGTTACGGCGTGTTGCAGTGACGCAGCTTGCGTGACGCCAAACTCAATCATCGAATTCATGTAGCAGCGTATTCCAAACGCCTGAGCCAGCGCCGCAATGCGTTGAGCTCGCAAGGGGCCTCCATTTTTGCTGCTCTTAACACTAAAGACACTAGCGGCACCTGTGCTTGCGATCTGCGCCGCATGCGAAAGTCCGGCCACCGCCTCGTCCGCCGAGATCGGAAGCCTGCTTTCCCTGGCCAACGCCGCTGCGCCCTCCATATCTGATTTCTCCAGTGGCTGTTCAACAAACGCTAGGCGGGAGCCACTAACTCCCCTCAGGAACTCACGAGCTTCCTCGGGGTTCCAGCCTTCGTTTGCGTCGGCGATCAGCGTTATAGCGCTCCCGTAGCGCGCCTCTAGCTCAACCACCCGTTGTATCTCGCTACGTATTGGCGACGTACCCATCTTCAGCATAAAGCTTGAGAATCCTTGCTCGATGCGCTCGTCGATCACGCGGATGTCTTCGTCGGGCGCACCGTTACTGAGCGGCCAAAGCACCGGTAGTGACTTCCGCAGCGCTCCGCCCAGCTGCGTTGCAACTGGAACACGGAGCCGCTTGCCAAGAATATCGAGCAGAGCCATCGTCACGGCCCCCTTTGCGCTGAGATGTCCAGCGAGCCGTGTGTCGATTTCCTCATCGATGCCACCGGGGGTAAGAACTGAAGATGTCATGACCGCGGGCAGCAGTGTTTCCTTCAATACACGTGCGGCATCGTTGGCCGTGCCGCCGGTAAAAGCATCGTAAGGATTAGCTTCGCCCCAACCCTCAACGCCATCGGCATCCGTTAGCTTGCATAGCACGGCGCTTGTTGAAACTAACGTTCCTTCGCTTAGCTTATACGGGGTGACAAGCGTCGCCTCAATTACAAATACGTCAGTTGCGACCACTCGCGCCATCGCATTAACGTCAGATCCACTTCGCATCATGCTTTCCGAGAAAGGTCAAAGAAGGAGGATTCTTCCAGCATGATCCTGTTCGCTATGCAGCTTGATTTCAACATTTTATTTCCGGATCAATAACTACGCCCTCTTCCCCAGCAAGGTCGAAGACTGGCGCATGGACTGTCGGCTCAGGGGGATTTTCACCGCGTTCCCCTCGGACCCTTGTCCGGCTATCTCCTGCGACCGCGCCGATGCTCGTGACAACTACGCAGCAGGATCCAACGACTTGCAAAGCGTCCAACGGCTGGCCGAGTACAACGAAACCAATTGCCGCAGCTATTGCAGGTTCGGCGCTCATTAGAATGCCAAACGCTGATGCACTCATCCGACGTAGTGCGTTCAACTCCAAGACGTACGGGACGAGTGGCATCAAAATCGCAAGGTATGCGGCGGCGACGAGTTGGGTGTCGGGCAAGTGGCCGCCGCTTTGTGCGAGCCCAAACGGGGTTAGGATCAGCGAGGCCACGGCCAGCGTTACTGCGACGCCTTGGGGCCCATCGAACAACGAGCCAATACGCTTCATCAAGATAATGTAGGCCGCCCACCCGATCGCCGATCCTATGGGAAAAATAAGTGCGGCTGGCGCTGCCACCCACGCGCCATTCCGTCGTGCGAGTAGCAAGACGCCCGTCATCGCTAGTGCAGACCATACCAACATTGCTCGTCTACGCACGTAGAACGTCGAGATTCCGAGTGGGCGGAGAAAATTGATGGCGATCGCAAATCCGAGCGGCATGCGGCGTACCGCTTCGGAGAGGCACAGGCTCTTCAGCTTGCTCATCGCCAGTTCTCAATTTGTTCAGCCCAACACCTTAACCGATTCGCCTCCTCGCGCTATTTGCACCATGTATGGACGACTCCCTGTTGTCAAGCAGTCTCAGTTTTCTGGCATCCGGTCGAGGTTGCAGCCATGTATCCGGGCTCAGTTGGCAGCACTCGCTGCGGGCCCACGATGAATATCCGCGAATGGGTACCCCATCAGAGCCTCGGGCTTGGTTGCCCTTGGTGCAAAGCGGGTTTGGCCCACCACGGTCCGACCGTTCTGCCATCGAATTGAAGTCTGCTCAAGCAACCTCTGGAAGTGAATGCTGTTTCACTGCTAATAGCGGGACTTGTCAATCCGTCAAGCTGGATCGCGTAGGCACATGGTTCGCCTGAAAGGGCTGATTTCGTATCAGCATGGCCCACGCCGTCCGTGCATTCTTTGCCGCGAG
>NZ_JBFPKI010000018.1:0-128056 GCF_040948675.1 Paraburkholderia sp. BR14312 | reverse complement strand
TCCAGTTCGCGCATGCTCAAACTCACCAGCGTCGTGTCCGGCTTCATGGCAGGCCCCGCAGCGGTTGCAGCAGTCTGCCAGCTTGCCAGCGCTCAAAAACACGACATCTGTAAATAGCCAGAACACGTCATTAGGACGTAGCCCCCACACCATGCGCTGAATCCCGCCACGTTATGTAAATTCCGTGGACCGTGATCGGGCACTTTCCTTAGTCGTCGCTCCTCCAATCCGGCATCCCGATTTCTACCGTGGCACGCGCGCTTTTGCATCGGTACGCTTGGCGGCTCTCATCATCGATGCGGAGCTTCGTGATGGATCACTGGCGTCAAGCATATCTCGGGATCCGACAGGTACCGCACGAGCTGAGCGAATTCGAACTCAGTACATTCTTCACTTTTTCAAAACGCGAACGCGCGCAAATCGATTCGCGGCGCACCGATCTTTACAGGTTGGCCATCGCACTGCATGTCGGCTTCCTGCGCATGACGTGTCGCCCGCTTGATTCGTACCGGCAGATTCCAACCATCCTCTGGCGTCATCTCGGCCATCAGATTGATGTTCAACCACCAGACGTCGGAACGCTCCGGTCAATCTACGACGGCAACTTCAAGACGTTGTCCGACCACCAGGTCTTCGCACAGACCATCGTCAATTTCCGCTCGATCGCCGAACATCAGCGTCGGTATGTGATCCGCTGGCTCAAGGAACAGCTCACGGGCCGTCCTGAGCGCGGCCAGTTAATGAGCGACCTGAAGCGCTGGTTCTATGACCATCGTATCGTGATACCGCCCGATCGGAGGCTGAGGCAGTTCGTCGTTCAGGCGGTGCACGACATCGAGGACTCGCTGCACGAGACGCTTGAGCGGGCGCTCGGCATCGACAGGCTCGCGAGCTGGGCGCGCATTCTGGCTCAGCCACACGGAGACCATACGAGCCTGCAACGGTGGTTGTGGGCCGTCCCACTTCGCGGCTCGACGCACCAGATGAGTGAGGTGCTCGACAAGATCCAGCTGCTCACGATGCACGGCGTTGCCAACGGTTGGCCAGTCGAATGCAACGATGCGATTGTGCGGTACTACGCGCGTCGCTGCGCTAGCAGACCGCCTTCGATCAGCAAGCGGATCGAGCCGCAAGGACGAAGGCTTGAGGCTGCGTGTTTCATGCGCTACAGCCTTTGTACGGCGACCGATCAGGTACTCACGATGTTGCGGCGCTGGGTGCTGAAAGTCGTCAACGATGCGTCACATGACGTCGAATCCGCGCGGGCGAAAGCTGCAGATCAGCTTCGTGAATTCGCCCTCGCCGTAAAAGCCCTCGCGACGGACGAATCGCTCTCGCGTGAAGACCTTGGCAGGGAGCTTTGCGTTCTGGCCGATCAGGTCCTGCAACCCCATCCGCCCAGCCACCGCAGCCAGATCCGGCAGCACCTGCTCCGAAAACGGTATCACGCGCGTAGCCTGCTGATACGCGTCGTGCAGTTACCGTTCGAAGCAGACACTGCTCATCCGGTAGTGGATGCAATCGTCCTGCTGCGAGCTCTCTACCGACGTCACGCTTATCTGTTGCCCGACGGGGTGAACATTCGCCTTGGCCGCGCCTGGCGCGAAGCGATCGATGGCTACGACCGCCTCAAGGCAATGGTGGCTTTCGAATGGGCCACCCTCTTTGCGTTACGCGTGGCTCTTCGCAACGGCACGATTTTTATCCGGTACAGCTTTTCTTTCCGTAGTCAGGCACATATGCTTATCCCCGCCGAAGATTGGCTGACGAAGCGGAACAACCTGTATGGACATCTTGGGCTGACGCAAGACCCTCGGGAGTTTCTGGGTCCGGTTCTAGCCCATCTCGACCAGCGCCTTGAACTGCTGGATCGCGCAGCCGAAGAAGGCAAGGTGCGGATCGACACGGCGGTGCATCTTGATCCATTGGTGGCGCAGCCTGAAGACACAGAAGTCGATCGCCTGAGACGAGCTATTTTTGAAGCCCATCCGTCAGGTCAATTGCCGGAGATCATTCTCGAAATTGACAGCGCAACGCGCTTCAGTTGGATACTCCTTGGGCGCGAGCCTCGATCGCGGATCGAATTGCTCATGATTTATTCCGCCGTACTGGCGCACGGGACTTCGCTCTCGGCAGCGGAGATCTCCCGGATGGTCCCGGAGATTTCGCCGGCCGCTATCCGGCAGATGATGAAGCGACTTGAGGATGAGCGAATGCTTCGGCTTGCTGCCGATGCAGTCCTCGAATTCATGCATGAGCATCCCGTCGCCGCTCACTGGGGACGCGCCGATCTGGCATCCTCCGACATGATGTCGCTGGAGACGACGCGTGCGGTGTGGCAAGCGCGTGCCGATCCCCGGCGACGCACCGCATCCATCGGGATGTACACGCACGTGCTTGATCGATGGGGTGTCTTTTACGATCAGCCCATCGTGTTGAATGAGGTCAGGCCGGCGCGGCGATCGAAGGCGTCGTGCGACAGAGTGCGACCAGAGACATTGCACAGCTCGCCGTCGACACCCATGGCTACACCGATTTCGCCATGGGCCTGGCACGCGCGTTAGGATTCGATCTATGCCCTCGCCTGTCACACCTTCGTGACCGACGGCTTCATGTGCCTCGAAATCATGAAGTCCCGACGCAACTGACTGCGATCACTGACCGAGATGTCAAACTCGAACTCATTGCGGACGTATGGGACGAGTTTGTGAGGATCGCAGCATCGATCCGTTCAGGCAAATGTACCGCAGTCGACGCCCTTGCCCGCTTCGGCTCGGCTGCGCGCGGGCAAGCCGTATATGAAGGCGGCGTTCACATTGGGCGCCTGTTCAGAAGCATCTTTCTGATCGACTTTTTCACCAATACCGCGTTCAGGGCAGAGCTACAACATGCCTTGAACCGCGGGGAAGCCGTCCACAACGTTCAACGCGCGATCCATATCGGCAAGATACCCGTTGAACTGGCCCGACGTCAGGAATCGCTCTCGGCGGTTTCTTCCGCCCTGACACTTCTTTCGAACATCTTGATGGCGTGGAACACCACTCACATGCAACGCGTTCTTGAAGAAATTCAGGCTACCACGGGCAAGCCACTGGAATCTGAACAGTTGAGGCGAATCGCGCCGACCCACCTGGAAGGAATCACTTTGCGCGGGACGTTCAATTTCCCGGTGGCGCGGTACGCGCGCCGAATCCTTCCAAGTCTCGACAGTGATCCGCACGTTTCGACTGCCAGTCGTCGAGCCTGAACTGAAGGCCCGAGCGTTGAATCGAAATTGCAGGCGGCGTCTGCAATTTCGGCGCACATCACCGATTGAACGAGCGGGCTCCTACCATCCTGCTAGCTCGCAAAGGGTAGTCAGCAGATGTTTGATTCGAAAAGGAATTTATAAAGGGCCGCAAGGGAGGTGCCCCGTCCGGCTTAGGTGCGTCCAACCGGAAACCTGCACGAAAATCAAAGGCACACCTATTTACACAAAGCTCAAGAAGCACGGCATAGCATTGCCGAATGCGGTGGCATAGTTCGCAATAAATGTGATTTGATGCTGACATTCATGTTTCGGGAAACCGGTCGTCATCCGCCGAGAAAAGAGCTGACCAGCGAGTTGAAAGCGCGAGGTTTCGTGATGTTCATCCCGTGCGAGGCGCCGTCGATACAGCGCCGCTCTGCCTGATAAATCCACCGCCCGAGGCTGTCTACGTTGCTGCGAAACATCCGCGGACTTTTTGCGCCTTCAATAAGGAGCGTTCTGCACTTGACCTCGGCCGCCAACTCTCCCGTATATGGCGGCAGCGGGTCACGGAACTGCCTGGAGAGTGTGCTCGCGTTATCGATGGCCATCGTGCGAAATGCGGCGCTGCTACTTTTCCACACACCCGGTGCGCTCACGGAGTCCACGAACAACTCGAGGCCCGTCTCGGTCGCGCCATGCTCGATCAACAGCGCGACCTTCTGTCGTAGCGCGTTGATGGCCGGCGGAGGGGCCGAGTTGCCGCTAGTGCCGCTGCTCGTCGGACCGCCGGGATCCACAAGCGTCAGCGGTCGAACCAGGCGAGGATACTCGCGCGCAACGTGAAACGCGATGCATCCACCACGCGAGTGCCCTAGCAGGTGAACGGAGCCGACATCCAATGTCATGATGAATTCGGCCAGTTCGTTGACGTGCGCACGCCAGCTGAACTCATCGCACGCACCCGCGTCGATGCCCGGCCAGTAGTGGCTCAGGCTTGGCGCGATACAGCGGTAACGGGCGGAAAGGGGCCCGAGTTGCGCCTCCCAGTATCGAAAATCGCACAATGATCCATGTACGAGGAGGAGCGTCTCGCCCGTTCCGCGCTGCACGTACGGCATGGAAACGCCGGAAGGAAGGGTTGCAAAGCCCAGGTCCGGGCGCAGGAAAATGGACGAATTGACGCGTGCGTTCATGGTCGCGGTAAAGCTGGATATGCTTCCTGGTTCCGGAAAGAGGTAACTCACGATAACGCCTGTTGCTCGCAGTAAAAAGCGAATAATATTGACGAACTTGTTCACGGGAGGCGAATGATGGACTTCTCCCAGCTGGCGATGTTCCGCGCCGTCGCGGAGGAAGGCAGCATCCAGGCCGCCGCGCAGCGATTGCACAGGGTGCCCTCCAACCTCACCGCGCGCATAAAACAGCTCGAAGACGAATTGGGTGTCGATCTCTTCATACGAGAAAGGCAGCGGCTTCGTTTGTCCA
Organism: Paraburkholderia sp. BR14312; assembly: GCF_040948675.1. Lineage (NCBI taxonomy): Bacteria > Pseudomonadati > Pseudomonadota > Betaproteobacteria > Burkholderiales > Burkholderiaceae > Paraburkholderia > Paraburkholderia sp. BR14312. The sequence goes on along the minus strand of NZ_JBFPKI010000018.1, from coordinate 123,339 downwards.
CCCATGGCTGGGCCTTCCTCGATTACGCGCGACGCCTGCTGGACCTGGCTGATGAAGCGCGACAGTCGGTAACGGATAGCAAGCCGAGGGGACCCCTGGCGCTTGGATCGCTGGAGAGCACCGCTGCTGTGAGAATTCCGGCCGTGCTGGCTGAGTATCACAGGCGCTTTCCGGATGTCGTGCTCGATCTCTCGACGGGAGCATCGGGGGAGCTCATCGATGGCGTCCTGGCTGGGCGGCTTGCTGCGGCGTTCGTCGACGGCCCCGTGAGTCATCCATCGCTTGAGGAAACGCCCGTTTTCGAGGAGGAGCTTGTGCTGGTTTCCTCGGCCAATCATCCTGCGATCAAGAGAGCCCGTGACGTCAACGGGCGGAACATTTATGCCTTCCGCTCGAACTGCTCCTACCGTCGCCTGTTCGAAGCCTGGTTCCGCGACGACGGCAGCTCACCGGGCAAGATATTTGAAATGGAGTCCTACCACGGGATGCTGGCCTGCGTGTCCGCGGGCGCAGGACTGGCGCTGTTGCCGCGAAGCATGCTGCAAAACATGCCCTCCAGAAAAAACGTCAAGGCTCATGAACTCGTCGAGCGGTATCGAAACGTCCAGATTCATTTGATCCGCCGCGGCGGATTGCGTATGCCCAGTCTGAATGCACTGCTGGAGGTGCTGGCGCGCCCGGGTTCCACCGTCGATACCTCTCTCGAAGCCGCGGAATCGCCGCTCCTGACCGTTCTCAAATAGAGAATAAGTTGGTCAAAATTATTCACTTTTTTCTGGCTCGTAAAGTCCGTATCGTTTCGCTCATCCCACCATTGATCAAGGAGAGCAAACGTGCAAGCGGAAGCCATCACCCACGCAGTCTCGCGTAATCCGGCGACCGGCGAAGTCTTCGCCCGTCACCCGTTCCAGGATCCACAGGATGTCGAGCGGGCGCTCGCCCGCACCGTTGCCGGGTTTAGCCGGTGGCGTGACGTGCCGGTAGCGGCACGCGCACATATCCTGGTCCAGTTGGCGAGCGCGCTGCGCCAGCGCAGTGAGGTAATGTCCGCCATGATGGCCCGGGAGATGGGCAAGCCGATCGCGCAGGCGCGTGCCGAGATTGAAAAGTGCGCCCATCTTTGCGAGTGGTATGCCGAAAACGGCCCCGGCTTTCTCGCACCGCGAACCGTGACGGTCGATCGCGGGCAGGCGCGGCAGGAGTTCCGCCCGCTGGGGCCGGTCCTTGCAGTGATGCCATGGAATTTTCCGATCTGGCAGGTGCTGCGCGGAGCCGTCGGGATGATTCTCGCCGGCAACTCATACGTGCTGAAGCATGCGCCGAACGTGATGGGCAGCGCCTGGCTGCTGCGCGACGCGTTCGCGGCGACGGACCTGCCGGAAGGCGTCTTCGAGGTCTTGAACATCACGCCTGACGATGTCTCCGCAGTCATCGCAGATGCCCGGATCGCGGCCGTTGCCGTCACGGGAAGCGTCAGGGCGGGTTCGGCGATCGCCCGGCAAGCCGGCGCCGCGCTGAAAAAGTGCATTCTCGAACTCGGCGGTGCGGATCCGTTTATCGTGCTTGCCGACGCAGACCTTGACGCAGCGATCAAGGCCGCCGTCGTCGGTCGTTTCCAGAACACCGGCCAGGTGTGCCTCGCCGCCAAGCGCATCATCGTCGAACAATCGGTTGCGAAGGCTTTCGAAGACGGGTTCGTGGCGGCCGTCAAGGCGTTGAAGGTGGGCGATCCGTTGTGCGAGGACACCTATATCGGCCCGATGGCCCGGTACGACCTCCGCGACGAACTCGATGGCCAGGTGCAGGCAACGGTGGCCGAAGGCGCGCGGCTGGTGCTGGGTGGAGAAAAGATTGCGGGCGAAGGCAACTACTACGCGCCGACCGTATTGGCAGATGTCAAGCCGGGCATGACGGCGTTCAGCCAGGAGCTCTTTGGGCCAGTCGCGTCCCTGATCGTTGCGCGCGACGCACAACATGCTTTGCAGCTCGCTAACGATAGTGAATTCGGCCTGGGTGCAACGATCTGGACCGCAGACATGGGACTGGCCAACGAGATGGCCGCGCAGCTGGAAACCGGCGGCATATTTATTAACGGCTATGTCGCAAGCGATCCCCGGGTTGCTGTCGGCGGGGTCAAGAAGAGCGGGTTTGGCCGGGAACTCTCGAGCTTCGGCTTGCATGAATTCTCCAACATCCAGACGGTCTGGATTGACCGCCGTTGATTGGGTGCGGAAACCAGGAGAATCATGAGCCGGTCTTCGCGTAAAGCGGATGCATCAGCCGCTTGATCGGTCAACTGACGCGTCAAAGGTCTCGGCCACGTTGTCGACCATTCTGCTGAAGCTAGCGAACGTCCGAAACTGGCCGAGGGACTGATATGCCTTTCCTCGTCAATCGGGATCGGTTATTTGTCGCTGTCCTTTCATAGGCGCGAGAATTTCCTGAGGGCGGCGTAGCAGTAAGTCTCGACGGTGGATCGCACTGGTAAACGAACGTGTAATCACTTTGAAGGGACTCCGATTCTCCATTAGCCCAGGAGTACGTGTGACACTTCTCGCAATGAACTGAGCCTGTAGAGTGAGCATCGCACTGGAACAGCCTGCGCGCGACCGTCGGCATGTGACCCTTATGCAGGCAGTGATGTCTGCATTGCCCGTTGATCGGCCCTGATCCGGGAGAAAAGATGGACGTCGTGAAATGCATCTTTCCAGTAGCCCCATTGCCGCATAACACCTTCCTCCACAAATCCCAGGCTTCTTAGAAGTCCAATCGAGGCGTAATTGTCGCGGTTCGTTACCGCCTGGATACGGTTGATTTGCCAGTGGTCATATGCATGGGCGATCGCCGCGTTTAGAGCTTCGCGCATTAATCCCTGACGCCATGAGTGACGTTCCAATTCGAAGCTAATACTTGCTGAATAGAACTTGGTATCGAATCTAAACCCGCATGAGCCAATGAAACGCATGCCGCAATTCGATACGATGGCCCAGCGCACACTTAATCCTTCCGCCAGCTCTTTGACCATAGCTGAGACAAGCAGCCGGGCATCTTCGATGCTGTTTAGTGGCGCTATGTCGTAAAAGCGCATCACTTCGCGATCGGACCAGATTTCGAATATCCTTTGGGCGTCGGACATCTCGATCGGGCGAAGCTGAACCCGGGCTGTCTTAGAGACTTCGACCTTGGTAAAGAGTGGAGGCATTCGTTCGTCGCGCGTTGACTAGCTTCGATGAAAAGGACCGGCACAGTGCAGCAAGCTTTCGGCACTCGGATAGAAGCGCCCACCACTGTCATAGTTCGCGACTTGCAACAGCATGATCACGAGGCAATCAGAGTGCGCGCGTGCGGGTCTGTGGAGCGGAATTCAGAGTCCGTTTTTGGGTTACGCGGGCAAAACACGGCAGAACTGGGCGACTGAATGGAGCATAGCAGCCAAGTCGGCCGAGTTTTTCGGCGCCTCAGCGCGGATACTTACCATCTTTTACGAAGACCACTCTATGTAACCTATTGTAACCAGCGGGCGATGCAGCACGCCACGGGCCGTGTAGTGAGCAGCCGTCAGCCAGATGACGTATTGTTCAATACCGCTTAATTGCGGCCATGCCGGAAATGAGCCTGTATTGCGGATCTGCGGTGCGTACGCACGAGCGAAACATTCGCAGGTGCTTAAGCTCAATGACAAGGGTGTCGTCCACCACCTACTGGGCGGCCAGGTCCACTATTGGGAGTGCGATGGAGCGAAGACGAACGACGAGTTTGCGGATCTTGCCGCTTCCCGCGGAACGAGCGCTGTCGTGGATGATGACTACGCGCCGGGGCGTCAGATACTCTTCGCGCTGTCACCGCCCGTCACCTCGATTTCTGCTCCGGTGATCATGGCGGCACCTTCTGACGCAAGATAGACGGCGGCCGGCGAAATGTCCTCCGGCTGCAGCCATGCAACACCGAGGGGCATGGTTGCTGCGCGACGGTCCCAAGCCTCTTGCGGCGTCAACGGACCGTTCGGCTTGTGATAGCCGGTTTCGCCGATGCTCTCCGAAAGCCGCGCGTCGTAGAACGTAAGCGCGGTGCCGACGAGCCCCGGAGTGATCGCGTTAACGGTGATGTTGTAGCGGCCAAGTTCGAGTGCGGCGGACTTCATCAGGCCAAAGATTCCCCACTTCGAAGCCGAATAGCTTGCAGCGTCCTTCGAGCCGTGGCGCCCTTGCATCGAGGAGATGACGATAATGCGGCCGTAGTTGCGGGCCACCATCTTCGGAGCGAATACGCGGATCGTGTTCGCCGTGCCGTTCAAATTGTTGTCGATGACATCACGCCATTCGGAGTCCTGTAGCTCGAGAAGTGGCTTCCAATACTGCACCGCGGCATTAGCAACGACAATGTCGATCTTTCCAAAGCGCTCGTTGATACCGTCCGCGACGGCACGGAGTGTTGCAATATCGCGGATGTCCGCGCGAATGCCTTCCGCGCGGCCACCGTACGCCTTGATCATCCTGACCGTTTCCGCGAGATCGTCCGGCGTCGCCGGTACGGCGCTCGAGGCCGAGGTTACGGGCGCCGCGATATCAATGGCGATCACATCCGCACCGTTCGCCGCATATTCGACAGCGATCGCACGCCCGATGCCGCGCGCGGCACCGGTCACGACCGCGACGCGGCCCGCCAGTTTGGTGTCGCGCCCGGCGACGATCGGTCCGGCCGTTTTATCCTCGGGCGGCATCGGCACCGGAATACCGTCGACGGTTGCGTTCCGACCGGATGTGGGTTCGGCTTTCGCAACCCCGGCAAAGAGCATCGTCGCAGCGGCCATGCCGCCCCCCATGATCATCTTGCGCCGGGACGAATCGGGGCGCTGGGTACTATCATTCGTTTCGCTTTTGACTGTTGCCATGCAATGCTCCTGAGCGATGAAACGTCCTTTCGACGTGCCGCACCCTACGACGGTAGAGGCAGCGGATAATCTTGCGGGGAACACGCGAGGCAAGGAAGGCTCGGCGCCGCAAATCTGATTTGCGACAGCGGGTCGATTGGCGCGACGACCGTGTTCGCCACTTCGATTCGGCGATATGCACGGACGATGACGGATTGCGAGACTTGCCGCTATTGCTCGTGTACGGCAGAGAGAGGCTGGCTTGCGTCATTCGGATTTATCGCGGGGCGCCCGCTGCGCGTTCGCTCCTGAACGCTCTTCACGCGCGAGACGTTGACTCGATCTGAAGAGACGCTCCGTTTTGACAACGATCGCCCGCAGTTCCCGACGCACATACCACGGCCATCAGACGAGATGGTAGACCCATAGGGCCACGCGGCGGGGGCCGCGGAGCCATCGATACGAAATGCGATCGATCGGGAAGTCATTAAGTGTTCGGTAGCCGACGGAACAGACCCCAGCGTTGAGCCATGCCAAAGCGACGACGTGAGTCGGTTGTGACGCAGCGCATGCCGCAACGGCCAAGGCAAGCGGCAGGCAGATTTCCAGTGGCGAGCGTTGCTTCATCGGAGCTCCTCTTCGTTGCCTGTAGACCGGGGCAGATGCAGATAGCGCTCTCTTACGAGTGCGCTGAGTTAGATATTTGTAATCCAAATTGCTTAACGCTCGGGAGGATGGTTTCGGCCGATTTCGACCAGTTGTAATGTCCCGATTCACGACGAATCCGCATTTTCTTTCACCCCTGCAAAGTTCATTAGATCCGTGCCGCCTGAGGGCGTCCTCGACGTCACTATGGACTCGTTCCGATGTGTTGTGGCCTCTCGGTCCCGTATCCGTAGTTCTCGCTTGGAGATAACAAGATTGTAATGAGCCGGACCGCGTTCGGTAACGGGGCGCCTGCTATCCTCGCACGGCTTTCTGGACTACCGGTTTTGCACAATGCGAACACCACATAAAGGCCTACATGCGGCGAACAAGCATAACGGCAGCCGAACGTTTCCTCGCAGTGGAACTGATCCACAGCAAAGTGGCCTTGTAGAGGTGCCGCTGCGCAGTAACTGCCCGCCCAATCTTGGGGCGGCATCGTGAGTCAACTCGCATCGATACGCATCTTTGCCAAAGTAGCGGAGCGTCTGAACTTTGCCGAAGCGGCAAAGCACATGGGCGTGTCGGCATCTGTCATCACGCGCAGCGTCGCAAAACTGGAACAGCGCCTCGGAGTACGCCTGATCAACCGGACGACCCGCCGTGTGTCCCTTACCGACACCGGCCAGCTATACTACAAGCGATGCGTGGAATTGATCGGGTTGCTCGACGTCATGGATGAATTTGTCGCGTCGGCAAGCAACGAACCTGCAAAACTGTTGAAGATTGCAGCGTCATCGGCTTACGCCAACTCGGATCTCCCCGAAGTGCTCGCCGCCTATCGTCAACGGGAACCGCACACGAGTTTTGAGCTGACGGTGTTCGAAGACATGACTGACATCACAGTCGCGGACTTCGATGTCTGTTTTGGCGCGGAACGCCGGTTGCGCGACTCTTCGCTAATCTGTCGCTCGCTCGCGCAGGCTCGCGATGTGATTGTCGCAACTCCTGACTATCTCTCCCGCCGAGGAACACCTCATACCCCGGCTGACCTGGCCGCTCATGACATTCTCCTCGCTTCGGATGCGCCAAGTCGCTACTGGGAATTTCGCAGCACATCCAGTACGCACCGCGTAGTTGTTCGCCCTGCCTTAAACACGCAAAGCCCAGCTTTGATAAAGCGCGCAGTACTGGCCGGCTTAGGAATAGCCCGATTGTCGATCTCGTTGATAAAAGAGGAGCTCGATAGCGGCATGCTAGAAATTTTGCTGCACGACGCAGAGCTCTGTGGCGACGAGCGTACGTTCTGGATTTTGTACTCGGGACAGCTCCATATGGCTACTGCAGTACGTGGGTTCATTGATTTTGTTGTAGATCGCTACCGCAAAAACAACTAGGGACGCAAGTCCATGACGTCAATGCCGTTGCGATTCATGCAACACGAAACCAGTCAATACTGAATTGCTGTGCCGGTGATTTTTGTAGGTCCTAAGGTGCGGTGGACCGATGCCGACTATCCCATGTCGAAGAGTTTCACTCGACAAAGGTGGGGAAATCGGTTCGGAAATTCCATACATTGAGGACACCTATATCTATGAAAAGAATGCTTACCGCCGGAACGGCGCTTGGTCTCGTCATTGCCCCTGTTGCAGCCCTCGCGCAAAACAGCGTGACCTTGTACGGTGTGATTGATGAGGGTCTGAACTACACCAACAATTCCGCCGGTCATTCGGCAGTACAATTAGAGAGCGGCTTCGCGCAAGGTAGCCGCTGGGGCATTAAGGGTTCTGAAGATCTGGGCGGCGGTACCAAGGCTATTTTCCAACTGGAGAATGGATTCGATGTGAACTCGGGCGCACTGGGCCAAAGCGGCCGCATGTTTGGCAGGCAGGCGTACGTCGGTATCGCTTCGGAAACGCTCGGTTCGTTGACGATGGGCAGACAGTACGACTCTGTCGTCGACTATCTTGCGCCGCTTACGGCCAACGGTAACTGGGCCGGCTATCTGATGGCCCACCCCTACGACAACGACAACACCGACAACTCGTTTCGCCTGAATAACAGCATCAAGTATTCCAGCAAAACCTATGGCGGGTTCTCGTTTGGTGGTCTCTATGGCTTTAGCAATCAGGCCGGCGGCTTTGCGAACAACCGCGCGTACAGCCTCGGCGCCCAATATGTAGGCGGTCCTGTAACGATTGCCGCTGCATTCATGCAGATCAATCAACCGGGTAGCACGGCGGCTGGCTCGCTCGCGACCGACGATACTGCCTTCTTTGCGAACCGCGAGCAAGTTTGGGGCGCCGGTATCAACTATACGGTCGGCTCGGCGCTTCTTGGTTTTGTTTATAGCCACACGAGCCTGAACGATGCCACGGGTTCGGCCTATGTCGGCAATTTCGCTAACACGGCCAGCAGCCTCAAGTTTGACAACTTCGAGGTGAATGCGAAGTATCAGTTAGTGAAAAACGCCTTCGTTGGCGCGATGTATAACTACACCCTCGGTCACTTCCAAAGTACCGCCGGCGATTCGACGCCGAAGTGGCATCAGTTCGGCCTGATGGCTGACTACAATCTGTCTGTGCGCACCGACGTGTACATCCAGGGCATGTACCAGCATACGGCGGGTGGTAGTGCAGTGGCCGCGCCGCTCAATACAGCTTTCATTACTGGGGCAGACTCGCCGGCTACGACGGCCAACCAGTTTATCGCTCGTATCGGAATGCGTCACCAGTTCTAAGGTGTCATGGAACGTGCCGCACGTCCAGGCGTGCGGCATGATGCATAACAAGCTACTGTTGCGTACGGCGCGTGCACGTCGAAGTCGCGTCGATTCGCTTCGCATTCCGGACAGCGATCCCTTTTCGTAGTGGTCTCGCGTCCCGCGAGGTAAAGTTGTTCCAACTGGATGCTGATGAGCTAAAGCCGCATCGGCAGTGGATCGACAACTTGCTACGGATGTTGCCGCATGCCACAAGCAATGGCCGGGTTATTTCAAATGACTTCCTTGACCGGATCGAGCGGGGCTTGACGTCGCCGAGGCCGCTGTACGCCATCGAACGCGAGGCCCTGCCAGCCGATCCGGTATTGACCGCACCGCCGTCTTCGATCTCACGCGACGCACTTACCCGGCATGGGCGATCGATAGAGCTCAGCTTTGCGTGTCCTGCAGGCTGTTGCAAAGCCACCCCGATTTCGATGTCACCCACTACCTCCTGGGGGTCGGGGAGTCGACTCATCGCGGTAATGAGCGAATTCAGGATTTCATGTGTCCGGGTTGTCGCGCTCGGTGGTGCCAGTCTCGGGATACCGAACGAAGCGACCAGTTCCACTGGACGCTTCGTTCAAGTGAGCGAGCCCAATGCGACACCCCTTAGGTCATCAAACGATGGCGTGCCCGGTCTCCACTCCGGCCACCTCAGGAGTGTGATCGATGACGAGCTGGATGCGGTTTGCTTCTTCGGCGTGCTCGCTGATGACGACGACGTGCCGGCCGAGGCACTCGAGGAGCGGCATGCAGCGCTCCAGCGTTTCGCTGTCGGCGGCGGCGAGCACGAGAAGATCGCGCGAAGACGCGAGCCGCAGATTGCCAAGCACCGGCGCCGACACATATTGCTGACCGAGCGCGTGATGCAGATCGGCGAGTTCACGCGCCGTTTCCCCACCGACCGTGCTCATCGACACGTGGACCGCGTAGGTTGGCAGCACGTTCGAGAGCTGGAGGGCGACGTCGAGGACCGCGCCGTCGCCAGGCAGCATCGTGATGACGAATTCGCAGTCGGCGAGGTCTTGCCAGTCGTTCGTCGCGACTGCGTCGCCTCGCGCGGCTCGCTCGGCCTTGCGCAGGTCACGGTCGAGCAAGACCGTCGCGAATCCCGCGCTGGCAAGATTCCCGGCAATGGCCGCCCCCATGCTTCCGAGCCAGACCACGCCTACACGCGTTTTACCCGCCGTTGCCACCGCGGCAGGGGCGGACGATGCGGCATATGTTGTACTCATGCTTCTCATTGCGCTCACAGCGCTGCTTCAACTTGAATAATCAGCAACGGCCGGCGCGCTCTCGCAGGCCGGCCGTTGTCACGTTAGCGCTCAGATCAGGTAGTCCGTACGCAGCGGCTCCATGAGCTTCGGGTTGTCTGAGTAGTCCACGGGAATCGCGACCACGGCGGGACCTTCCACCTGCATGGCAGCGCGCAGCGTCGCGCGAAGCGAATCGGCGGATTCGACCGCGAAGCCCTTGGCACCGAACGATTCGGCATAGGCCTTGAAGTCGATCGGACCGAACTCCACGCCGGAGCGGCGCTTGTACTTTTTCACTTCCTGGATCTCGACCATGTTGTACATGTTGTCGACCCAGATGACGTGGACGATGTTGCTCTTCAGGCGCACCGCCGTTTCGAGCTCCATGCTCGACTGCATGAAGCTGCCGTCGCCGGACACCGAGATCACTTTCTGGCCGGGGCGCACGAGCGAAGCGGCAATGGCCCACGGCAGGGCGACGCCCATCGTCTGCTGGCCGTTCGAGATGAGAAGCTGGCGCGCACGGAAGCTATAGAGGTAACGCGCGATCCAGATATGAAAGCTGCCCATGTCGACGCACATCGTCGTGTCGGGGCCCACCACGTCCTGCAACTCCTTGACGATGCGAAGCGGGTGCACGGGGCTGCCGCCGAGCGTGGCTGCCTTTTGTGCAAGCGCGAGACGCGCGCCGGCCAGCGTCGTCAGCACGCTCTCGAACTGCGGCGAGGTCGTGCGCGACGGGACTTCCGCGGCGAGTTGCGTCATCGTTTTCGCGATGTCGCCGATAAGCTCTACCGCAGGCCGGTAATAGCGGTCGGTGTCGGCGGGTTGCACGTCCACATGGATGAGCGGGCGGCTCGCGTCCTTGTTCCAGAGTGGCGGATCGTACTCGACGGGGCTGTACCCGACAGTCACGATCACGTCGGCCTGTTCGAGCAGCACGTCGCCCGGCTGGTTGTTCCAGAGGCCGACGCGTCCCGCGAAGCGGCTGAAATTTTCAGCGTCGATGGTGCCTGCGGACTGATACGTGCCCACTACCGGGATGTTGGTACGGGTCACGAACTCGCGGATCGCCTCGGCGTTCTCGGGGCGGCTCGCCAGCAGACCGACCAGCAGCACGGGATTGCGTGCGTTGCGGATCAGCCCGGCGGCCTCGCTGAGCGCTTCGGGGGCCGCGGCGCCAAGCGCCGGCGGCACGTATTCGGTCAGCACGTCGCCTTGCGTCGGCGCATTGACGATGTCCATCGGAAGGCTGACGAACGAAGCGCCCGGGCGGGACCCCTCTGCGGCGCGGAACGCGTTGCTCATCACCTCGGAGATCGTCGAGCCGGTGACCACTTCCGCGGCGTAGCGCGTGATGGGCTTGAACATCGCCACCGTGTCCATGGTCTGATGAACCTGCTTCAGGCGGTCGTCGAGCTTCACGCCGCCGCCGATCGCGACCATGGCGTCGCCTTCGGAGGTGGCCGTGGCGAGGCCCGTGGCCAGGTTCGAGCAGCCGGGGCCCGAGGTGACGAGCGCGACGCCCGGCTGTCCCGTCAGGCGGCCGACGGCCGCTGCCATGAACGCAGCGTTCGCTTCGTGGCGGACTACGACGGTCTCAATCGTCGAGTCGACGAGCGAGTCGAACACGCGGTCGATCTTCGCGCCGGGAATGCCGAAGACGTGCTGGACGCCTCGGGCTTCGAGGTTGGCGACGACGAGGTCGGCGCCGCAAGTCCATGTCTGGTTTGCTTGATTAGTTTTCCTGAGCATAATGCTATCCATATCAGATGTTGAATCGGGTCGCGCCACCGGTGCCGATGCGCGATTCTCGTGTTCGGCGTTTAGCCTTCCGCTGCTTCGATGGCGCTTGCCATGTCCTCGGAGTGCAGCGTGGCGCGCTCGAAGTGGTCCGTCCTGGGCAAATCGATGCGCAATCTCGAGATGCGCGCCACCTCGACCTTGCCTTCGATCAGGCGGTAGTCCAGCACGTGGCCGCCGCCTTTGCGGTCGTCGGTGATGAAATGAACGTGAAAGCCGGCAACGTTGATGCCCTGGACGTATTCGGGGCAGCGGAAGCCGACGAGCGTGCCGGAGGTTTCCTCGAACGCAAAGATGGGCTGACGCTCGATCGCCTGGAGCATCGGACGGTACGGCAGGGTCTGGCGCGGCACCGTGCGCGTTTCGACACGCGAAAACTGACCGTCGATGCGGAACGCGCAAAAGACGTTGGGCGAGCCGATCAGCTCATCGATGACGGCCTGAACCTCGTGCTTCGTGCGCGGCTCGTTCAGCGAGCCGAACATCGTCGGACGGAAGTGGGTTACGACGGCGAACGGGGTTTTCTGATCGGGGCTGACCGCGCGGGCGCTGCCGTCTTCGCGCAACTGGTGCACCTCGCTGTCGAATGCGACGAGTTCGCCGTCGAGTTCGTTGAAAGTGCCGAGGCCGAAGTCGCCATGCTTGAGCAGTTCTTCGATCGTCATGTCGCCGTCATACACGCCGTCGATGAGGGCGCTCATCAGCGAGGTCTGGTACAACTCGCTTTCCGTTTGGCCGTCGCGCACAAAACGTGTGAATGATCGTGCGATGTCGCTGACACACGAGCATGGATTCGGGTTGATCATGCGGTTTCCTGAAAGAGTGTTGCGATGGAGAAAGTATGTTTCCCAGGCGCTGTGGCGTCTAATATTGCGAACAGTCGTTTTTGATATGAGTTCGATATGGAGTTTCGCCATCTGAAGTACTTCGTCGCCGTTGCGGAAGAGCGGCACTTCACGCGTGCAGCAGAGCGTCTCGGCATGGCGCAGCCGCCGATCAGCCAGCAGATTCACAAGCTGGAACGGGAAATGGGTGCGCCACTCTTTCGGCGCCTCACGCGGGGCGTCGAACTCACGGACGCGGGATGCGTGCTTTACGAAGACGCCGTGCGTATCCTCGAACTCGTGGAGCAGGCGAAGTGCCGCACACTGAGTGCGGCGCGAGGGCAGAGCGGGTGCATACGGGTTGGCCTGGCCAGCTCGATCGTATTTCATCCGGTCATCCCGGATGTCATGGCGTCCTTCCGGCAAACGCACCCACAGGTGTCGATTTCGCCGTCGGAGAGCAATATTTCGGCGCTGATGGAAGACCTCGCCGAGAAGCGCATCGACGTCGCCATCATTCGCCAGACCGTGCAGACAACGGAACTCGTGAAGCTCGAGCCCCTACTCGACGAGAACATGCTGATCGTTCTGCCTGCGCGGCACGCGCTGGCGCACGAGGACAGCGTGCCGCTCGATGCGCTTGCGCAGGAGCGTCTGATCATGTTCCCGCGCGCCATCGCGCCGTTGCTGTACGACGACGTGATCGCCGCCTGTCAGCACTGCGGTTTCAGTCCGCAGCTGGGCGAGCAATCCACGCAGGTGGCGTCGGCCGTGAGCATGGTTGCGGCGGGATTCGGCGTGACCATCGTGCCGAATTCGATTCGCGATCTCCATCACCAAGGCGTGACGTACCATGAGATCAAGGGTACGCAGCCCACGGCCCGCGTACTGCTCGCTTACCGTTACGACGACCACTCGAAGGTGGTGCGCGATTTCGTGGATGCGGCGAAGTGCGCGGGCGTGCGGCACCGGGGCGGCGCTTCGTTGCTGCTTGCGTGAGGGGGAAGGGACTGGGGCTGTATCGATGGTTCCGTTCAGGCCGCGATGCCTGTTGCTTCGGTGTCCGATGCGAGTTCGATCAATGCCGAATCGTCTTTCTCGAGACGAGGGGGGAGCCAGTGGCAAATGAAATTGATCCACGATCGTGTGCGCGCATCGACAAACCGGCGCGACGGATAAAGCAGGCAGACTTCGCGCGTATCGATGGTGTACTGGGGCAGCACGCGCACGAGCGTGCCGTCGCGCAACTCGTCGAGTGCGGCGTAGGCGGGCAGCGGCGCGATACCCATACTCTCGCGCACAGCCGTTGCAAGCGATTCGGCAATATTAATGCTGACCACGCTGTCGACCGCGAGCGTAACGGGCACCCGGTCGGGACCTTCAAGTCGCCACGGTTGCGAAGACGAAGTCGTGGTACGAAGCGTCAGGCAGTCGTGCAACCTCAGATCGTCCGGCGATTGCGGGACGCCGTGCGCGGCGAGGTAGTCAGGTGAGGCGCAAAGTATGCTGTGCGACCAGCCCAGGCGGTGCGACGCGAGGTTGGCGTCCGGTGGCGGCGAAAAAGCGACGACCGATGTATCGCAGGTGCCGTCGAAGAGATTTGCGAGCGTCTGCGAGAGGCTCAGTTCCACTTGCACATTGGGATAGCGTGCCCGGTAGGCCTGGAGCGCAGGCATGATGTGCCTATGTCCGAGGCTCGCGAAGCTGTGCACGCGCAGGAGTCCGCTCGGGTGGTCGGCGGCGCGTAAGGTGTCGTCTTCGGCCCGCACCACGTCGGCCAGGATCCTTCGGCAATGTTCGGCGTAGGCCAGTCCTTCGGGCGTCGGGGAGATGCGGCGCGTGGATCGGTGCAGCAGGCGCGTGCGCAGATGCTCCTCCAGTTCGCTGACTGCCCGCGACGCGGTACCGAGACTCACGTCGAGCGACGCCGCGGCGGAGGTGAAACTGCCCGTATCGAGCACACGGACCAGGATCTGCATGTTGTGGAAGGTGTTCATGCGACGGTGTGCAATCGTGAGTTTGTCAGTGTGCGGATTCTCCAGGGCTGCAGTTTCGAGGCCGTTTCAGCGCCGCATGCGGCGCGTTTCAAATGAAACGAAGTTCGGCCGCGCGCGCCGACCGAGGCATTGCTCCTCCGTTGTTTCAACTGTAACGAAAGCTCCTGGCCCCCGAAATCGCGCTGCAACGGTGGCGGCCGATTCTCTGTTGCCAGTGCACGCCGCGCGAGAGACGGGGCGTGCGTTCGGCTCCATCCCCCTGTGCCGACGCGAACCGGGCGCATCGAGAGTCGAGGCGCGCGGCTTGCCCGGCGCCAGGCGACGCCCCTGAATACAATCGTGACTTTCCGACCGGTCTCCGAATCGCAAGCGCCCCGCGCCCCAAACCAGTTCTTTTCGACGCGTCTGCGCCGCGCCATGGCCGATTTCGCCGCCCGCGACGGCCTGATCTGGCTGCATCTCTTCAAGACCACGTGTGCGGCGCTCATCGCGTTGGGCGTGGCGATGGCGCTCGAACTGCCGGCACCGCGCGTGGCGATGGTGACTGTGTTCGTGCTCATGCAGCCAGTGACGGGCATGGTGCTCGCCAAGAGTTTCTACCGCGTGCTCGGCACAGCGGCGGGCGCGGCGGCCGCCGTGGTCTTCGGTGCGCTGTTTCCTCAGCAGCCCGAACTGTATCTGACGGTGCTGACGCTGTGGACCGCCACGTGCACCGCACTCGCCGTGCGCTTCCGGCATTTTCGCTGGTACGCGTTCGTTCTCGCCGGATATACGGCGGTGCTTGTCGGCATACCAGTGGTCACGCATCCCTATGCGTTGTTCATCGCGTCGCTCACGCGCGCGGCGGAAGTGACCATCGGCATTCTCAGTTCGGCGGCGATCAGCGCGCTCGTGTTCCCGGTTCGTGCGAGCACCGCGCTGATGCACGGCCAGCGCCAGCGCCGCAGTGCGATTCTCGAACTGTGCGCGGACGTGCTTGCGGGCCGTTGCGACGATACCGTGTTCCAGCAGCGCTTCGCGCGGCTCGCGGGCAGCATCGCGGGGTTCGAAGCCGCGCGGACGTTCGCCTCATACGAAGACCCGAACCTGCGCTTGCGCAGCCAGCGGCTCGCCACGGTCGACAGCGAATATGCAGCGATCTGTTCACGGCTGCACATGCTGCAGCAGCAGATCGAACGACTCGAGAGCACGGGCGCGGCTGCGCTGATAGAGGGGGTGCGGCCGTCGCTGCTGCAGGCGGCGGATCTGATCGACCGGTTGCGTGATGGTTTTTCCCACGACGCACCCGATCCGCAGTCCGTAACGGCGTTGGCGCGTCTTGCCGCCTCGCTCGCCCCCGTTGCGCAGGAAGTGGCGGCGGCAGCTGGTCGTGGGCCGAGCTCTTCGGCCGTGGAGGCGCGGACCGCGCGCGAAGCGCTGCGCCGGCTTCTGCGCAATCTGCTCGACTACCTCGATGCGGGCGCCACGGGCGCGGGCCCGGGGCCCTCGCCGCGCGCTGCCGCCACGTCTGTGCGGACCAGCTCCTACGTGGTCGCGCTCACTTTCGTGCGCAACGCGCTGACCGTGGGCGCCGCTGGTGCGTTCTGGCTGTTCACGGCATGGCCGAGCGGCGGATTCGCTGTGATCGCGGCTGCGATCGTCGCGGGTCTGACTTCGGCCGCTCCGCGCCCCGCAAAGCTTGCATTGCAGATTACGTTGGGCGCCGCGGCGGCCGTGGCGCTCGGCTACCTCTATGTCTGTTTTGTCTACCCCGCCATCGATGGTTTTCCACTGCTCTGCGTGGCGCTCCTGCCGATCGTCGCAGGCAGCGCATTCCTCGCGAGCCGGCCGGCCACGTCGGGTTACGGCATCGGGCTGGGCGTGTTCTTCCTGGTCTTCGCCGGCCCGGACAACCTGATGGGCTACGCGCCGGACGCACTGCTCAACAACGGGCTCGCCGCTGTCGCCGCACTCTTCGTCGGCGTGATCGTGGTGATGATCGTGTTTCCGTTTCAGGCGCCGTGGGTCGTGAGCCGCATCCAGCGCGATCTGCGCCGCGAAGTGGCGTTCGCATGGAAAACCCGGCTGGACGGGGCAGATGCGCGCTTTCGTTCGCGCACTCACGATCTCTCGTCTCAGTTGCGCTTGCTTCTGACGCCGGGCACGCGGCGCTACGACGAAGCCCGGCACTGGCTTCTAGCCACGCTCGAAGTGGGGCAGGCGTTGCTGGATCTGCGCAGGGACCTCGTAACGCTGGTCCCCCTGCGCCCATCGGACCGGCCCCGCTGGTTGCTTTGGGTCGAACAGGCCGGCCGGCGGGCCGCGGACGTCTTCGAACGCCCCGATGCACGACGCACAGCGCTGGCCGTGCGCGCAGCGAGCCGCGCACTGGACCAGGTGGCGGACGAGTTGCAAACGGCCGCGCAAGGGCCGCGCCAGGCCGCGCTACAGCAGCTTTCGGCCGACCTCTACCTGATGCGCAGTGCGCTGCTCGACCCGGACGCGCCGTTTCACCGTGAGGCCGGCAACCGGTGCTGACGCCATATGCGCCACATGCGACATGTGCGACGCATGCGAAAGAATCCTTTCCGTAGTGCTCACTTAATTAGGACGCCGCGACGTCTTATAGTTTTCCCCGTTGCAGCACGTTTTGCTGCTTGTCTGGAGTCCAGTCATGAAATCCCTGAAATACCTCGTACTCTCACTGTCCCTCTGCGCCGCCGCCGCTCACGCTCAGGGCAACCAGCCTCAGGCCGCCGCCGCGAGCGCCCAGGCCGCGTCGAACAACGGCGCACAATCGGTGGCGCAGTCGGCGGGCCGCGCCGCGCCGGAACAGCAGGCCCCGAAGAAGGACGAATGCGTCGGTCCCGTGTCGTTCTGCAATATCTACTTCGGCAGCTGAGCGGCTTGAGGTCGTGCAGTCGACACCGCATGATGGCGCGGCACCGGGGCATTCCCCCGGTGCGTCGCCATGCGCGGCCGCTGCGCGCGAGGCTCGGCGGGAGAATGTTTCGGTTGTAATCTTGCAGTGTGCGGCCCGAAACCGGCGGCTAACCGCGCTCATCTAGCATCGTGTTGCCAGCCTGCGCTAGGTGCGCGTGGCGGCGAGGCAAGGGAAAACTGTGAGCGCGGACGAAATTCTTGTTATCGAGGACGATCCGGTGATGCGCGATCTGATCCTCGCGACGCTGCACGATGCAGGCTTCGCGGCGACGGCGTCGCTCGCGGGGCCCCATGCGGGCGCGCCAGCGCGGCTGCTGGTGGTCGACCTTGGCGAGCCCAAGACCGACGGCGCGGAAAGCCTGCGCGCCTTGCGCACGCGTCATCCCGATGCGCGGATTATTGCCATCTCGGGCCGTTTCAGGTTCAATGCGGCCACAGCGGCCTCCGTCGCGCGGCAACTGGGCGCCGACCGGGTGCTTGCGAAGCCGCTCGACTGCGACGCGCTCGTCGCCAATGTAAGACAACTCATGGGCGAACCCGTCCAGTGAAGCCTGCTGCGCGAACTCCGTTCACGCCGGACCCCGGCGGACCCGACGGTGCATACGACGGCTGGCCGATGCACAGCCGTCACCGCACGACCGTCGCGGGCGGCCTGCTGCTTGTCGCGCTCGTCTGCGTGGCCGCCTTCTACAACGTTCGCCAGGACCGGCAAACCAGCCTTGCCGCGGGCCAGCGCACGGTGGAACTCGTCGCGCGCCTGCTGGCGGACCAGATCGGCAGCACGATCGACCGTATCCCGGCGACACTGCAGCACGAGGCCGACTTGAGGCCCGGTTCGACCGCCAATGACGCGTTCGCGGCCTTCGAGCAGCGGGCACGCGCGCGCATTCCGCAAATTCGCTCGCTCGCAGCTGGTGGCTGCGGGTTCGAGCACGACATCGTCGACGAGGCGCACGCAGGCGCCGCATGGGAACGCTCGTGCTGGCCGTCGACTGCGCAGGCCGCCGCCTCGCCGCCTGCCGGCGAGGCGACATTCCCTCTGCTCCTTCGCCTCGCCGCAAAGAACGGGCGGGGCGTCGTCCCGATCGTGGCCAACATCGACTGCGCCGCGCTGCTCGCCCGGCTTGCGGGCATAGCGCGCGACGAACACCTGATTATCACGGTGGCAGGCAAGGACGCCGCAAAAGGCTTTCGCTGCGCGGTGAGCGCTTCCTTTGGGCAAGAGGCGTTGAACGACTTCGAGACCGCGCAATCCGCGGTGCCGGGCTATCCGCTGACCATCGATGTAGGCCGTCCGCGCGCGGATATCCTGCGCGAGTGGCGCCGCAACACCTGGGCGACACTTGCGCGCACGCTGGCAATCTCGTCATTCGTTCTCGTGCTGCTGTATGTGATGGTGCGTCAGGTTCGCCGTCAGGCACTGGCCAACCGCGAACTGCGGGCCGGCGAGCAGCGTTGGCGCGCCGTGTTCGACGAGGCACCGGTGGGGATCGTGATGCTGTTGCCCCATCAGCCTTACATGGTCGCGAATCCCGCTTTCAAGCGCATGGTTGGGTATTCGCTGGATGAACTGCATCAACTGGCCCCCTCCGATATCACGCATCCCGACGACATCGAGCTCACGCGCGCGAAAGTCGCGGAGCTCGAGCGCGGTGAGCGCTCCACTGTCAAGTTCGAGAAGCGCTATCTCCACAGGGACGGCCGGGTGATCTGGACGGAAATCACCATCTCGCGGCTGTCAGAAACCGGCGCGCTGGGCGGGACGCTGGTCGCCGTGATCGACGACGTGAGTGCGCGCCGCGAGGCCGAGGCCGAACGCCTGAGACTCGAGGCGCAACTGCGCCAATCGCAGAAGCTCGAGGCGCTCGGCACGTTCGCAGGCGGCATCGCACACGATTTCAACAACATACTCAGCGCGATTCTGGGCTACGGCGAGCGCGTCTTCCGCGCGCTCGGCGCAGACTCGCCGCTGCGGCGCGACGCCCAGCAGGTGCTCAACGCGGGCATGCGCGCTAGCCTGCTGGTCGAGCGGATTCTCGCGTTCAGCCGCAGCGGCATGACGGCGCGGCTGCCGGTGCATGTGGAGCCGGTCCTCGTCGAGACCGTGGATCTCTTCAAGGCGAGCCTGCCGCCCGAGGTGCAGGTCGCTCTCCGGCTCGATGCGCCGCAGGCCTATGTGCTGGGAGATCCTACGCACCTCCATCAGGTGGTGATGAATCTGTGCAGCAACGCGCGTCACGCGCTGGAGGGGCGGGGGTCGATCACCGTGTCGGCGCGCGAAGTCGCTATTGGTGAAGCCCGCGCGCTGCATTCGGGCACGCTCCAGCCTGGCGACTACGTGTGCATTGGGGTCGCGGATTCTGGAGCGGGCATCAGCCCGGAGGTCGAGGAGCGGATGTTCGATCCGTTCTTCACGACCCGCAAGACCATAGGCGGAACAGGTCTCGGGCTTTCGCTCGTGGACGGCATCGTCAAGGAGTATGGCGGCGCGATCGAAGTGCGCAGCGAGCTCGGGAGCGGCACGCAATTCAACATCTATCTGCCCGTGTCGGCGCAGCGGCCGGCCGCGCCACCGGCGCCCGCCATCGAGGCGCATCGCGGAAACGGGGAAACGGTGCTGCTGGTGGACGACGAACGTGCGCTGGTGGAGCTGTGCGAGGATCTGCTGGCCGAACTCGGCTACGAGCCGCTCGGATTTTCTTCGCCGAGCGAGGCGCTGGAGGCGTTCCTCGCCGATCCGCAGCGCTTCGATCTCGTGCTGACGGACCATGCGATGCCGGAAATGACCGGCGTCGACCTGATCCGGCAAATCCGCGCGGTGCGCACCGACTTGCCGGTCCTGCTCATGAGCGGTTACGGCACCCACCTCGTCGAGGAAGAGTCGCGCTCGCTCGGCGTACGCGCGGTGCTCAAGAAACCGGTGTTGCGCGCCGGCCTGACCGAGGCGATTCGCAACGCCCTGACACGCGAGTCGTCGCGCTGAGCGGGGACCTCGGTCATTTGCGTGTCGCCCGGGTGCCGCGTGGGTGCCGTGGTGGAAAGCGGGATTCTGGCCTGATAAGAACCACTAATCATCCGCATTGCCCTCGAGGCATCGGGACATTGCGCGAAAGCGGGAGCAATCATCAGACGTATTGCGTGCCGGGAGGCCGGTCGCCGTGCGTCCCGATGCCGCTATAATTTGCCCGGTTAACCGAAGACTTGCGCGTTACGTTATGAACGAGATCAATCTTCCTCACGTACTTGTCGTCGACGACGATGAGGCGGTGCGCGATCTCATCGCCGCCTATCTGCGCGAAAACGAAATGCGCGTGAGCGTCGCGGCCAACGGCAAGCAAATGGCCGAGGCGCTGAAAGCGCATGCGATCGATCTCGTGGTGCTAGATCTGCGCCTGCCGGGCGAGGATGGCATCGAAATCGCACGCAAGATTCGCGAACAGTCCACGTTGCCCATCATCGTGGTGTCGGGCCGTCGCGACGAAGCGGACCGCGTGATGGCGCTGGAACTCGGCGCCGACGACTACCTGACCAAGCCTTTCAGTTCCCGCGAGCTGCTCGCGCGCGTGCGCGCACTGCTGCGCCGCTCGGCAGCCGCGGTTGCCGCGAGCGGGCGTCAGCTCGACGCGCGCGCATACCGCTTCTCGGGCTGGGAGCTCAACCTCGGCACGCGCAAGCTCACCTCGCCTGCGGGCGAGAACGTGCCGCTCACCAACGGCGAGTTCTCGCTTCTCAGTGCTCTTCTAGCTTCGCCGGGCCGCGTGCTGACGCGCGAACAGTTGCTCGAAGCGAGCCGGCTGTACGACGACGTCTACGACCGTTCGATCGACGTGCAGATTCTGCGCCTGCGCCGCAAGATCGAGGAGAACGCGTCGCGGCCCAAATACATCAAGACCGAACGGGGCGCGGGCTATGTTTTCTCCGTCGCGGTGGAAAGGCTGAGCAAGGCCGCCACCTGGGATGACGGCGGCGCGGTGGAGATTTGAGCGCGGCGCACCTGGTCCGTGGCGAGGCTTTCGTCACGCCCGGCGCGCTTCATTCGCCGGTCAGAGAGGCCGCTTCCTCGTGGTCGGCTTAGGACATCGCGAGTGCGCCGTGTTCGGGCGTGAAAGCTGGGCGTGCCGGCTGCGAGTCGCGATGGTTGCTGAGGCTCGCGAGCACTGCTTGATCGCGTGCGAGCGCAGAGGGAAGATACCCGCGCATGTAGTCCAACCATGTCCGCGTTCTTGCGTCGACGTATCGGCGCGACGGAAAGAGCGCGCAGATGTCCTTGCTCTCCAGCGTGTATTCGGGCAGCACGCGCACGAGTGTGCCTGCGCGCAAGCCGGCGAGGGCCGAGTAGACGGGCAACGGGCCGATGCCCATGTGCGCGCGGATTGCCGCTGCCAGCGACTCGGCGATATTGATGCGAAATACGCTGTTGATCGCGATGTTTTCGGTTTTGCCGCTGGCCGCCTTTTCGAGCACCCATTCGCGGGACGAGAACGTGGGTGTGCTGAGGGCGAGGCAGTCATGGTCGATCAGGTCGCCGGGATGCAGGGGCGTGCCGTGCGCGTTCAGATACCGTGGCGACGCGCAAAGGATGCTGCAGCTGGAACCCAGCCGGTGCATGACGATTTCCGAGTCCGGCAGGCCGGAGACCGCGAGAATCGACGTGTCGCAGGTGCCGTCGAACAGATCGGGCAAGGTTTGCGAGAGCTGCAGATCGATCCTCACTTCGGGGTACAGGCGGCGATACGCGTGGATGGCGGGAACGATGTAGTGCTGTCCGAAGCTCGCGAAGCTATGGACGCGCAACATGCCGCGGGCGAGACTGCCTGCCTCGGAGACCTCCTGCTCGGCTTCGTCGACTGCGCGTACGATCTCCCGGCAGTGGTCGAGGTAGGTGCGCCCCGCATCGGTCAATGCGATGCGGCGCGTGGAGCGCGTCAGCAGCCGGACTTTGAGGTGTTGCTCCAGTTCGCTGACTGCTCTCGATGTCGACGCCGCGCTCGACTCAAGCGAATCCGCCGCCGCCGTGAAGCTGCCCGTGTCCACGACGCGCACGAATGTCCGCATGTTCTGCAAGAGGTTCATAAACCGTATCCGAAGGCTGGAGGTTGGCGGCGCGTTCGGCCCCGGCGCAGTGCCGGCTCGCCCTGTGAATCGCCGCGAAGTGCCAGGGATTGTGCGAGTGCGCCATTACTGCGTTGTTTCGCGCCGCCGCGGCGATGTTGCAATTGAAATCTGGCTTCAGGCGAGAGAGACGGGCGGTTGACGTTGATATCGCCCGATTTCGCCTGCAGCGAGCGCGTGCCCCCGGCTGCCTCCGAAATCGTCCACGTAGGCGAGGCCGCCGTCGATCAGACCACTGAGGGTCACCGTGCCCTGTGAACGGTCCTGGTATGGGCTGCGTCCGGATGGGTCGCACGCATAGCCGGAAAGCCAAGGATCGCTAGCCTCAGCGCAGCACGCGGGAGCGCAGCAGGTGCGCGACACACGCGCTTTCGCTGACTTCGCGTTCGATCTCGCGCGCGTGGCATGACGATGCCTCAGGTCCCGAGTCCTCCCTCGGGTGCTGGAGAAGGTCGCCGGAGCAGGCATCGTGCGTGAGCCACGCGTGCGCCCTCTGGGCGAGTCCGGAGAGCCGTGCGCGTTCCGTGTCATCGAGCATCGCATCGACATATTCGAGCGGGCACAGCGCGCCGACCAGCGTTCTCAGACGCTGCATCAGCACACTGGCGCACGCAACCTGTTGATCCACGACCAGCGACTCGAATCGCGTGGCGCCGATCGTGGCTTCGAGCGTGTCGATATCGAGGCACGCGCGTCGCCGCAGCTTTCCGAGCGTTTCGCCCCCGCGCGGCACGGGCTGGGCGAGACGGCGCGCAACCGCGTCGAGATACGCGGCCGTGCCCTCCAGCGCGCGCGCCGCGCTGCTGCCGAGCCGATGGCGCTCGCGATCGGGCCAAGCGAAGAGGCTGACGACGAAGCCGACGAGCACACCCGCCACGCTGAGCTCGGCCCGCGCGATAGCCAGAGCCCAGGGCGCCCCGGCGGGCGTGCCGAGATGCGCGACCAGGATGAAGTGCGAGGTCAGGAACAGGATGTATGAGAAGTAGCTCACTGCGCGCGCCGCCAACGTTCCGGTGGCGAGCGGGAGCACAACGAGCGCGAGCAGCAGCGGGTCGTGAACCGGAAACGAAAGCGCCGTGGCCAGCACTGCGCCCAGCAGCGTCCCGCCGATGCGCAGCCCGGACACCTTCACCGTTTGCGAAAGCGTGGGCTGAAGGATGAACATCGTGGTGAGCGCCAGCCAGTAACCCTGTTGCAGGCCCGAGAGGCGTGCGAAGGTAACCGCGAGCATGGCTGCAACGGACAGGCGCGCAGCGTACCGGGCGTACGCATTGCGGGCGGCGAGTTCCGCGATCCGCGCGGTCAAACGGCCTGGGCGTGGACGCTCGGGCGGCGCCCCGCGTGCGCCTGCTGCGACTACCCGCGCAGCATGCATGCGCACGTCGCGAGCGAGCAGAACGGCGAGGCGCTCGAGGAGATCGAGATTGGCCCGCAGCCATGTCAATCCCTCGCCGGGCCCGTGGGTCGACAGCCAGGCCGGCTCACAGGCACGCAAGGTTTGTTGCACGCGCGCCAGGCGCTGCTCGACGACGCTCGGCAATGCGCCAGGACCGTCCCGCAAGTGTGCCGCACTCGCGTCGATCTGCAAGGCGAGCTGGACGTAGCCGGGCGCGAGGAGGCTGGCTGCTTCACGCCGGGCGGCATCGTGGCCGCCGGCGAGCAACGTTTCCAGGCCCGCGAGCAGGGCTATCGCCTGCTCCGCGTCGTCGACCCACCGCGTGCACGCCGAAGGCGCTTCGCCGCAGCAATTTGCGATGGCCGCCGTCATCGCATCGAGCTTCGTGCGCAGCTCGGCGCGCCCTTGTTCGAGGCGCGCCCGGTTGCCCTGGGCTGCATATCCGAGGCGGTTGACGAGCAAAGACATCGCATGAAGATACGCGAGCGTTGCCTGCTGCGCGCGCTTCGTGCGGCCGGCCTGCCAAAGGCTGCCGCCCGCGAGCGTCGCCCATACGCTGCCGACCAGATAGAAGCCGGCGTAGCGAGTAGCGGCGTCGATGCCATGCGCCGGGAAACAAGCGGATACTGAACAGGCCGTTGCGGTAAGCAGGCCGCGCAGGCCCGACGCCGGACCTCGCGCACGCACGGACGCGCCCGCGTAGGCGACCGCGCCGACCACGGCAATCGACAGGACAGGGAGCGAATGCGCCGCGATCGCGCAGGCCGACGCGAGCGCTCCGGCCACGCCGAACACGAGCCCCTTGCAATGGCGTTCAAAGCCGGGCCGGCCAGGTTCGTCTGCGAGGCACGTCCAGAACGCGGCGATCGCGGACCAGCACAGCAGCGGCATGTGCAGCGTGACGGCCAGCACGGCGGGCGCGACGCAGATCACGCCGCCCCGCAAGGCGTCCGCCATGGGTAGCTGGTGGCGGCCGTGGTGCCAGAAACGCAGCAGTTGGTCGCGGCCGCTCGCGAAGAGTTGCATTTTGCCGGTCCGGTTATCGCGCCGCGTTCACACGAGGCACGGCAATCACGGTCAGCGACCGGATGCCCTGTGCCCCGCGGATCAGCACGCCCTCGATATCCGCCGTCGCGGATGGGCCGCTCATGAGGCACGCGTAGCGCGCCTCGAAGAACTCCCGGCGGTGATAGGCGTGATGGAGGTTGTCGACGATATCGGACGGATCGACGAGCGCCACGAGATGCTGCGAGAGATAGCCGAGCGCATTGACGCGATACTCGTGCTCGCTCAGCCAGATCGAGCCAGTCTCCGCGACCGCGAAGGCGGGACGGACGATGCCCACGTCCACATCTTCGAGATCGTGTGGACGCTCGACGTCCTCGATTCGGCGGGTGCCCTCGACTTCCGGCACGGCCGAGCAGACCACGCGCGCCTGCGGGAAGCGCGAACGGATCAGGGCTTCGAGATCGCCGCTGGCGGGTGCATCGCACCAGGTGCCGCCAAGGCGCGCGAGCGACTTCTTGAACGTCTCGAGCGTGGGCGGCAGATGCTGGTCGAACAACGGCACTTCCGGCAGTGGACGCGGCGCGGGCGCCACTTCGCGAAGACGGGAGAGAATCAGGTCACGGCTGCTCATTTCTTGTTCCTCTTCAGGTACCAGTCACGGAAGGTTTCGGTCGGCGCTTCGGGCACCTCGCGTTGCTTGCCCCATTCGTTGAGCGGGTTGTAAAGAACGACGCGCGGCAGCGTTGAAACGGCCTTGTTGGCGGTTTTGACGGCGGCGCGGTAGAGCTTGGGGTGGGACAGCACCTGGCCCGCGACCTTCATCGCTTCCTGCTTGACGAATGGGAGCTCGTGCTTTTCGGCGATGATCTGCCGCCACTTGTAGATCTGTTCGTGAATGTTGATCTTCACAGGACAGACGTTGGTGCAGCTGCCGTTCATGGTGGATGCGAATGGCAGTGAGCTGTACTTCTTGAGGTCGTAAGTCGGGTTGATGATGGCGCCGATCGGACCGGAGTACACGCCGCCGTAGCTCAAGCCGCTGCTGCGCCGATACACCGGGCAGGTGTTCATGCACGCGCCGCACCGGATGCACTTGAGCGAGTACCAGAAGTCGTCCATCGCGAGGCGTTCGGAACGGCCGTTGTCGACGAGCACGAAGTGCATTTCGCCGCCCTCGCGCGGCCCACGGAAATGCGAGGTGTACTGGGTGATGGGCGAGCCTAGCGCGTTGCGCGACAGCATCCGGATAAAGAGGCCCAGGTGCTCCAGCTTCGGAATGAGCTTCTCGATACCGATGGAGGCGATATGCAGCGACGGCACGTTCGCGCTCAGGTCGGCGTTGCCCTCGTTCGTGCAGACCGTGATGCCGCCGGTTTCGGCCACGGCGAAATTGCAGCCGGTCATGCCTGCGTCCGCGTTCAGGAAGAGCGGGCGTGTGGCGTTGCGCTGGGCTTCGGCGAGCTTCGGAATGTCGGTTTCGTTCGGATCCGTGCCTAGCTTGTCGGCGAAGATCTTTGCGACGTCCGTCGCGAGCTTGTGGACGGCCGGTACGACGATGTGCGAAGGCATTTCGTCGTCGAGCTGCTGGATCTGCTCTCCGAGGTCGGTTTCCACGACGGTGATGCCGCGCTCCTCGAGATACGGGCGCATCTCGCACTCTTCGGTCAGCATCGATTTGCTCTTCACGAGAACCCGGGCGTTACGGCCGCTCAGGATCTCGTACACGATGCGATTGTGCTCCTCGGCATCCTTCGCCCAGTGAACCGTCACGCCATTGGCGGTGGCGTTGCGCTCGAACTGCTCGAGGTAGTCGGGCAGATGCGTGAGCGTGTGCTCCTTGATCGCGGAGGCGAGCGAACGCATTTCCTCCCACTCGGGAATACCGTGGACTTCGATGTCGCGGGCA
Organism: Paraburkholderia sp. BR14312; assembly: GCF_040948675.1. NCBI lineage: Bacteria > Pseudomonadati > Pseudomonadota > Betaproteobacteria > Burkholderiales > Burkholderiaceae > Paraburkholderia > Paraburkholderia sp. BR14312. Next base: position 96,836 of record NZ_JBFPKI010000018.1, on the reverse strand, counting down.
CTGCGCAAGCCCCACAGGCGCTTGTCGTGGAATTCGATGTGCTTTTCGTCCGCGATGAACTTCTTCGAAAAACCCACATGATCGACGCGTTTCATGCTCGTGCTCCGTTCAGGATCTGGGCGATATGGATAAACTTCAGGCCGAGTCCGAGGCGGTCCGCGCAGCCCTTCTGGTGCATCAGGCACGAGGAGTCGGCCGAGACGATGTACTCGGCGCCGTTGCGCTTGTGATCGCGCACCTTGTCCGCGCCCATGCGGGCCGACACGGGCGCCTCCGAGACACAGAACGTGCCGCCGAAACCGCAGCATTCGTCGGGCCGGTCCGGCTTGATGAACTCGATGCCTTTGACGCCGTTCAGGAGCGTCATCGGCTTCGAGAAGAACGGCCCCGCGATTTCCGACATGCTCGCCGTCTTCAGGCTGCGCAGCGTGCCGCAGCTGTTGTGCAGCCCCACCTTGTGCGGAAATTCGGCCCAGGGGAATTCGCGCACCTGCAGAACGTCGTGGATGAACTCGACGAGTTCGTAGGTGTTGCGGCGTACCTTTTGCGCGTCGCTGGTCTGATCGGCCGCCGTGAGGTTGTCGCGGACGTGGTGCACGCAGCTACCGCTCGGCGCGACGATGTAGTCGTAGCCGGTGAAGTTGCGCACGAAGAGGTTTTCGGTGGCGGCGGCTTGTTTCTCGCAGCCGCTATTGCCCATGGGCTGACCGCAGCAGGTCTGATCGAGCGGATAGTCGACGTCGCAGCCGAGGCGCTCGAGCAGCTCGAGCGTGGAAACGCCGACATCGGGGAAAAATGAGTCGATGAAGCACGGAATGAACAGGGCGACCTTCATGGCAGCAGTCTCCTCAAACAAGATGGTCGATTCAGTGATAGGCATGGTCGCTGGACACGCGGCCGCGGAATACCGCGTACGCCACGTAGGTGTAGGCGACGATGATGGGCAGGACGAAGAGACCGCCGCCCCAGAACATGAAGGTCTGGCTGGAGGCCGGTGCGGCCGCCTGGTCGATCGTGAGATCGAACGGAACGACGTAAGGCAGATAGGACGCCGCCAGCGTAACGAGGAGCAGCGCGCAACTGAGCGCCGCGAGGACGAAGGGCGTGCGTCCCTCACCGCGGCGCGCGGCGAGTGGCAGGCCGATCAGCGTGGCAAGGCTCAGCAACGGAAGAACGAAAAGCGCCGGGTGAAGCTGCCAGCGTGCTTCGATCACGTGATGGTCGAAGAGCGTGGCGGCGAACATCGCCGCGAGAACAAGGACCGTCATCGGCGTCAGGCGGTTCAGAGCCGAACAGCCAAACTGGCGCAGGTCGCTCTCGCCCTTGAGCACCAGCCAGCCGGCCCCGAGGAGGCCATAGCAGAGCACTGCGCCGAGACCGCACCACAACGGGAACGCCGTGGCCCACTCGAAGCCGTTGCCGGCGTAGTGCATGTTCTCGACAGGCACGCCCCTGGCGTAGGCGCCGAGCGCGACGCCCTGCGCGAACGCGGCGAGCAGCGAACCTGCGAACAACAGCAGGTTCCACACCCAGCGCGAACCGTGCGCCTTGTGGCGGAATTCGATCGCAACGCCGCGCATGATGAGGCCGGCCAGCATGGCCGAGAGCGGTGCATAGAGCGCCGGGAGCGCGATCGAATAGATCGCCGGGAACGCCCCGAACAGAATGGTGCCCGCGATCACGAGCCAGGTCCCGTTGCCGTCCCAGACGGGCGAGATGGAGGCGACCATCTGGTCGCGCCGCGCGGCGCTTGCGGCGAAGCCGCTGAGAATCCCGACGCCGAGGTCGAAGCCGTCGAGCACGATGTAGGCGGCGAGGGCGAAGGCGAGTTCGACCAGCCAGAACCAGTCAAGCATGATTTTCTCCTGATCAGTGGTTGGACGACGAGGTGCGCGACGAGGCGTGCACGGTGCTCGTCTGCAAGCGCGGCTCGTACGTCTGCGGAATGACGTGCCCGTTCCAGACGGTGAGCACCTTGCCGCTGAAAACGCCGCCGCGAATAATGCGCAGGATGTAGTGGACGCCGAAGCAGAAGATGAAGCCGTAGACGGCCACGTACATGATGAGCGACGCTAGGGCGAAGTGAGCCGAGAGTCCGGGCGTCATCGCGTCCGCAGTGCGAAGCACGCCCCAGACCGTCCAGGGTTGCCGGCCGACTTCAGCGGTGAACCAGCCGGTGAGGACGGCGGCGAAGCCAAGCGGGAAGCTAAGGGCGACTGGCCACAGGAGCCACTTGCGTTCCTCCAGCTTGCCGCGCCGCGCCATATAGGTGCCGATCCAGGCGAGGGCCAGCATCAGCATCCCGCAACCCACCATGATCCGGAATGCGAAGAAGGGAACGAGGATCGGCGGGCGATCGGCGAGGGGGAAGTCCTTGAGGCCGACTTCGCGGGAATCGAGCGTGCTGGAGGCGATGAGACTGCCCAGCACCGGAATCTTCCATTCGTAGCGATTGCGTTCGGCCTTGACGTCGGGCACCGCGAAGATCACTTCGGCAGCCGGCTGTTCGTCGACCCAGCGGCCTTCGACGGCCGCGAACTTCACGGGCTGGTCGTCATGGATGTAGTCGCCCGTTAGGTGGCCGAAGAGGATCTGCAGCGGCACGAGCACGGCGGCAAGCCCAAGTGCCATGCGGAACATGACGGTGGCCTCCACGCGGCTCGTATCCTTGAGCAGGAACCAGGCGCCGACGGCCGCGACGCAGAACGCCGTGGTGAGATAGGCCGCGAGCAGCATATGCGGAAAGCGAACCCAGACGACGCTGTTGAAGACGATGGCGGCCCAGTCGGTGGGCACGTAGACCCCGTTCTGCACGACATAGCCCACCGGATGCTGCATCCACGAGTTATTGACGAGGATCCAGAACGCCGAGAGCGTGGTTCCGAGTGCGACGAGCATGCACGACATCAGATAGAACCACGGCTTGACGCGGTTGCGTCCGAACAGCATGACGCCGAAAAACGTGGCCTCGAGTGCGAACGCCGTAAAGGATTCGTAGCTGAGTAGCGGGCCCTGAATCGGACCGCTTGCACGCGACAACTCGCTCCAGTTGGTGCCGAACTGGAACGCCATGACGATGCCGGAAACAACGCCCATGCCGAACGCGACGCCGAAAATCTTCAACCAGAACTCGAACACGCGCCGGTAGACCGGGTTGCCGGTCGCGAGGCGCATGGCTTCGAGCACGGACAACCAGGCGGCGAGGCCGATGGTGAAGGACGGAAAGATGATGTGAAACGAAACCGTCGCGGCGAACTGTATCCGCGATAGCAGGAGTGCAGAGGCTTCCACGTGCTTGCTCCAGTCAGGTGGGGTTGGCTGGAGTTTGGGTCTCGCGTATTGCTGGCCGGTTGCGATTCGGCGCTAGCGCATTACATCCGTAACTGCTGGTGTAGCAAACCACGGTCGTAGTCAACGTGGCGCGGAGCCGCCTCGCGCACGCGGACGCCCTTTGCAGTGTGTGGGCCAGCTGTCAGGCGGCGCAATGGCAGACGCAGGTTACAGGCGTAACGGAGAACCCGACCCTTGCAACGCATGCGAAACAACGCAGACCTATTATTCACGGGCATTGACCGACGAAGCCACTGCAAACCGTCGGCCGTACACGCTGAATGTCTATGAAAAGTGAAGGGAAAACCCCAAAGCCGCGCTCCCACGCCGCGCCGCGTCTGCGGCGGGCGCTGAGTCTGCACGAAATCGCCGTGCTGCTACTGCTCGCCTCTGCGCCTGTCGAGGCAAGGGCAGGCACGCCCGACTATTTCGCGCTACAGAACGCCGGGCTGGTGGATATCGTGGATACGCGCTTTGCGCTGAGCGACTCGGGCAAGGCGCTACTCCAATTGCTCGATGGCGTCTGAATCGTTGTCAGTCCGCGTCTCCAGCCCCGTATCGGTGCAAGGCCCGGCCCCAGGGCGTCAACATCATCGGAAAGTAACGACCGTGCGCAGTCCCGCCACGGCCTCATTGCCAAGGCGGGCGCTATTGTGGTTCGGATCAGGAATCCCGCCACCAGCGTTGTCGAGAAAAACCCGGCGCTTCCCTGTGAAATCTTCGTCGACGAGGTGAAAGTGCCGTTTTATTTCGCGCTGCAAATCATCTGAAAAAAGTTTGCCCGTCGCGTCAAGGTTGTCCATATCGCCGTCGGCATCCAGTCGACACTGAGCGGGCTCGCCTTGATGCCCTCCAGTCGTCGTAGCTGTCGACTCCATATCGCTGACTGGACATCATTGCCGTCCTCGTCGTTCTGTCGATCGTCCTGACGGCGGCTACCGTGTATCCGGATATCAACGGTGCGGCGATCGTCAAGATTCTCGTGGGCGGATGCGGTCTTGCGGTGGCCGTATATGCCGCGGTGGAAATCTCGCGCAAGGCGCGCGGTAAGGCTGTCACCAATGATGCGTTGCCGCTGAACAAGCCGGCCATCAAGGCGTTGCGCGACACGTGGCGTATGGCGCCGCTCGACCAGTTGCCGCCGCCGCAGCACATGACGTTGTCGACGCGCGTATGGACGGGCGTGCTGCGCACCCACCTCATCGTCGCGGTTGGGCTTGTCATCGTGAAGGTCGTGCAGATGGCCATTCACTGAAGGGAATAGGGCAGGCGCACGCCTTCCCCATGTTGCGAACGCGCCGATATCACGCTATCGCAACCCATGACGGCCTCGCGCACTAGCGACCGTCGAGCTTGAACACCTCCACGGAGTCGCGCAGTGCCTGGGCCTGTTCAGCCATCGATTGCGCGGCCGCAGCGGCCTCTTCAACGAGCGCTGCGTTCTGTTGCGTCACCTGATCCATCTGGCTGACAGCCTGGTTGACCTGTTCAATGCCCGTGCTTTGCTCGTGCGACGCCGCCGAGATTTCGCTCATGATGGCCGTCACCCGTTTGACGGACTGAACGACTTCCTGGATCGTGTTGCCGGCTTTCTCAACCAGTTGCGAACCGACACCCACGCGCTCCACCGATGCGCTGATGAGTTGCTTGACCTCGCGAGCGGCCGTCGCGCTGCGTTGCGCGAGCGTGCGGACCTCGCCGGCCACCACGGCAAAGCCGCGACCCTGCTCGCCCGCCCTGGCTGCCTCGACTGCTGCATTGAGCGCGAGGATGTTGGTCTGAAACGCGATGCCCTCGATCACGCTGACGATATCGGCGACCTTGTCGGAACTGTCGGAGATCTCGCGCATGGTCTCGACCACGCGGCCAACCTCTTCTCCGCCGCGCTCTGCGACCGCCGATGCGCTGCTTGTCAGCGCGCTGGCCTGGTGAGCATTGTCCTCGTTCTGCCGGACCGTCGCGGTCAGCTCTTCCATACTCGATGCCGTTTCCTCGAGCGAGGCCGCTTGCTCTTCCGTACGCTGCGACAAGTCGGTGTTTCCTGCTGCTACCTGCCCGGTGGCGGCCGCGATGGACAAGCCTGCTTGCTTGACTCCGCCGACGAGCGTCGCCAGCTTGCTGACTGCACTGTTCACCGACTGGCCCAGGTCGCCGAGTTCGTCGTTGCTTTTCACGTCTATCTGGATACGCAGGTCACCCAGCGCCAAGGCATGCGCACCGTCGACCACCCGCTGCAGGGGGCGAACGATAGAACGCGTCACCGCCGTGCACAGTACCAATGCAACGACGAACGCGAGTGCGGCCGCGCCCCACAGGATGGCGCGCGCCATGTCATACGCGTCGCTGGTGCTTTTCGCGGCGCTGTCCATCAAGCCCTGGGCCAAATTCAGAAACTCATCTTGCTGCTGCAAAAAGGCGACTCGCAGCGACCTTGCCTTCGCGAGCGCCGCGCGCGCCGCCACAAGATCGTGCGCCGCCAATTGGGCAAACACGGGCTTCGTTGCTTCCCGATAAAGCTCACGCGCCTGCATCAGGCGGTCAAAGCTAGCGTGGCCGGCGGCCGTCGTGAGCAGACTAGGGATGGCTTGATAGATCGGGGGGAGCTGATCGCCAATTTCCTGCGCCTGTTCGAGGGCCGCTTGTTGAGCTTCAGGTGTGGGTTCGTCGAGCGCTGTGTAAAGCAAGACCGTCCGTTTGAGCGTCGCTTCTCGAATCGAGTTCACCAGTTTGAGTTCTTGGGCGCGAATGTTGACGATGGTTTGCGTCGTTGCGCTCATGCGCGCCATCTGCACGGTGGCTGTCACGCAAATCGCGAACAGAAAAGCCAGAACCACACCGAATGTGGCCATTAGTCGTGCACCAATCTTGAGCTTCATGCTTCATCACCTGTTTGAGTTCGCGAGTGAATTGGCGGGGCTTATGGCGCGGTCCCCGGCCTTACGTCGGCGTGCACCACGAAAGGAGCGCACACGTTGATGGGGCATTCATGCACGACGCGTGGTGCGATGACGCTTGCCGCGAAGATGAATCGCATCTGCGTGACGTATTTCGGATTTCGGCTCAGGTCGGTCGGCGTTAATGGCGCTAATTGCAAGGGAGTTTTCGACGAAATGGGCTACTTGCTCGCGTGACTTTGTGCTCTTTGCTTCATTCGCCGATGTGTACTCGCGTTTCCAGCGTTGGCCGGCCGCGGAACGCCCGCAGCAAAAAAGGAGTTTTGCGGCAGGAGGTGTATGCGCGTCCGGCCCACGGGTGACAGCATAGCCTTGGCGCCAGGTGTTGGCCGCCGGGTTTGCGCCGATAAGGCGGATAGTTGTCGCCGTAGCGGAAGCAATGCGAGCTTGGAGGACGCATGAGATGAACTACTATGCAGCGGTTCGAGCCTTTCTGCTGGTTTCCGAGCTGGGCAGCTTCAATCTCGCTGCACAGTGGCTGTCCATCGAGGCTTCCACGGTCTCCCGCTACATCGCCAACCTCGAGAGTGATCTGGGTATCGTCCTCTTCTATCGTTCCGCGCGGGGCGTCGAACTGACCGACAGTGGCGCCATGTTCAGAGAACGAGTGAATATTGCCTTTCGGGCCGTCGGCGAGGCGCGTCGCGCTGTTTCAGACCGTGCGCGGTGATAGGGATGGAAGTCGAGCCTGCGTAGCTGACCGGGCAGATCTGCCTTCGGAGAAAATCAGCTTTGCAAAAAAGGGATAGCTTCGGCGTGCGCGGAGTCGTACACTCGGCTCGCAAGGCACCGTCGGTAGGCCGCTATCGCTCGTTCAAGACGGTAGCTGCGTTACGCCTGCCCCGGTGCGCCCCGTTTTCTGGACGCCGATCTGATGGACTATTTTTCCGCGATGCGGGCGTTTCGCTACGCAGCCGAACTGGGCAGCCTGAGTCAGGCTGCCGCGAAGCTCGGTGTCAAAACCTCCACCGTTTCCCGTTGCATCACCGACCTCGAACAGGATCTGGCGGTCGCGCTCTTCAACCGGTCCACACGCGGCCTGGTCCTGACCGAGGGCGGCCGTGTGTTCTACGAGCAGGCGCTGCAGGTGTTGAAGAGCCTCGATGAGGCACGGGCGGTCACGGCGGCCTTGAACAGCTCGCCGCGCGGCCTCTTGCGTGTGACCATGCCTGCTGCGTTCGGCAGGCGCCATGTCATTCGTCATCTGCCCGAGTTCATGGAGCGTTTCCCCAAGATCGACGTCGACGCCGTGATGACCGACGACGTCGTCAAGATCATTGACTCAGGCATCGATCTGGCGATCCGGATCGGCGCATTGCCCGACTCGCAGCTCATGGCGCGCCGGCTGGCGCAGCACCGCCGCGTCGTCTGCGCGAGTCCGCAGTACGTGGCGCGGTATGGCGCGCCGGCTTCTCCCGAGGAGCTGTCGACGCACGTGACGTTGCGCTTTCCGCTAGCCGCGGACGACCGCTGGATCTTCGTCGACCGGTCCGCCGGACCCGACGCCAGTCAAATCGCAGTTCGCATCGATGGCCGAATCCGCGCAGACGACACGGACTCGCTGCTCGACCTCGCCGTCGCCGGCTGCGGCGTCGCCCTGCTGCCAACCTGGGCAATCGGCGAGGCGGTGCAAGCCGGGCAACTGGTGAGATTGCTGCCGGAATGGGAGGTCCAACCCACGCCCGCAGTGCCCGCTATCTGGGCTGTCTATCCGCCCAAGAAGACAGTGTCGACGAAGGTTCGCGCCTTCATCGACTTCTATGCGGAGTTATTCAGCAAGGAAAGCTACTGGGAGCATTGAGCCCCGCCGCCACGCTCGGTCGTTGGTTCTTTGCATCGGCGGTGCACCGAAGGACGCGGCAGCGTTGAATGGACGTCGTCACATGCGTCTTCGCGACTTGCTCGCGCGACGCCATCCCTGGGCGAAGACCTGCAGTCCCCCCCGATCTGCTGAGCCTGATAGCCGCCGCCGATCTTGACAAGGCGTAACGCCGGCTCACCCGTGGCCTTATCCCCTCTGCGCAAAGCTGATTTTCCTTCGCCGCGGTTCTGGCCGGCCGGCAACCTTCCTATAGTGACGTTGACGCTGCGTTCTTCTGTCGCACACCGGACGCGGCGCACTGTGTCCCGAACCGTAGTTCAACGTTACTTAGGGTGCCTACCATGCTCGACAAAACCGCAGTTTCTACCGTTCGTCTCGATGACGAGGCCGCAACGCGTGACGCCCAATACTTCGAATACACCAGCTCGGCCAACCCGATCGGCGCGAAGCTGATCTCGCGCGTGCCATATCATTCGTTCCTCTCGGAACTCTACGACAGCGGCTCGACGCGTATCGTGCCGCTCGATCTCTCGAAGGCACTGGGCGTTGATTACCCGGCAACGGGCCCCGGCCTGCTGGCGAATTTCCTGCGTATCGAAGCGGACGAGAAGCTTTCGGTCAATCCGAACGCCACGTCGCAGGTCTTTTATGTGCTGGAAGGCAGTGGCACGGTCTCGCAGGGCGACTCGGCGTTCAGCTTTGGCACCGGCGACTTCTTCGCGCTGCCCGGCGGTGACGAGGCTGTGCTGGCCGCGGATGCCACGGCGCGCATCTACAACGTCAACGATGGCCCGCTGCTCAGCTACCTGGGAACCCGCGTGTCGCGCCAACGCTTCGCGCCCACGCTCTATCCGGCCGCGCGCGCAAAGGCTGAACTCGACAAGGTCGCGGCAGCCCCCGGCGCAAGCCAGCGCAACCGCATCAGCGTGCTGCTCGGGAACGCGAATTTTCCGCAGACGCGCACGGTTACGCACTCGATGTGGGCCATGTTCGGCGCGGTTGCGCCGCAATCCATGCAAAAGCCGCACCGCCATCAGTCGATCGCACTCGACTTCATTCCGGATTGCAAGCCTGGTGTCTACACGCTGGTTGGCACGGAAGTCGACGAGGAAGGCAACATCATCGATCCGGTACGCGTTGACTGGAAGCCGGGGATGGCATTCGTCACGCCTCCGGGGTACTGGCATGCGCACTTCAACGAGTCGGACGAAGCCGCCTACGTCATTCCGCTTCAGGATGCCGGTCTGCAGACCTACCTGCGCTCGCTCGACATTCGCTTTGCGCGCTAAGGCGTGACGCAAGCGGACGAGATGTTCGGCGCGCCGTTGAAAGCAGCCGCGCGAGCAGCGGTTGCGCGGCGCGCCCGCCTTGCGTGGCTCGTGCGATTCCATCGTTCCGATGCATTGCAGTGATGACTTCAGGTTCCAGTAACGCGCTGCGCGGCTATGTGAAGTTTGTTGTGGCTAGCGCGCTCACCGGCGTAGGCGCCGGGCTCGGTGGCATGATGCTGGCGCTCTTGCTTCATGAAATCCAGCATCTGGCATATGCCTATAGCCTCTGTCGAATAGTAAGTGAGGAATCCTTTCTAAGCGGTGTCACTGACGCGTCGCCTGCGCGACGCTTCGAGGCGCTCGTGCTCTGCGGCCTCGTGGCCGGTTTCGGCTGGTGGGCACTCTATCGCTGGGGACGCCCACTGGTCAGCATCAAGCAGGCGCTGACTGCCGGCGCTCCTCGCATGCCGGTTCTGAGCACCATCGTGCATGCCTTGCTGCAGATCGTGACGGTCGCATTGGGCTCGCCTCTCGGGCGGGAAGTCGCACCGCGAGAGATCGGCGCGCTGTGGGGAGGCTGGCTCGCGCGGCAAGCGGGGCTGTCGCTCGCGGATCAGCGCGTTCTTGTGGCATGCGGAGCGGGCGCCGGGCTCGCAGCGGTCTACAACGTGCCATTGGGCGGAGCGCTCTTTGTGCTCGAAGTACTGCTGGGTAGTTTCGAATGGCGGCTCGCGGTGCCGGCCATCGTGACTTCTTCGCTGGCCGCGGTCACGGCATGGGTCGGGCTCGGCAACGAACAGCAGTACAGCGTTGCGCAACTGACGCTGGGAGCGCCGCTCGTCGTGTGGTCCACGATGGCAGGGCCGGTGTTCGGGGCGGCGGCGTGGGGCTTCGTCCGGCTCACGAGCGCTGCGCGTGCCCACGCGCCGAAGGACTGGCGTTTGCCTGCTCTTTCGGTGCTCAATTTCGCGGTGATCGGTGTTCTCGTCATCTACTACCCGCAGTTGGCGGGCAATGGAAAGGGCCCGGCAGGCCTCGCGTTCGACAGCCATCTCACCATCGGACTGGCAGCCACGCTGCTCGTGCTGAAAGTGGCAATCGAAGCGTCGAGTCTGCGCGCGGGCGCCGAGGGCGGCCTTCTAACGCCGGGGCTCGCGAATGGCGCGTTGCTTGCCATTGTGCTGGGCGGCCTGTGGAACATGCTCTGGCCGGGAACCTCCGCGGGCAGTTTCGCCATGGTCGGAGCGAGCGCCTTTCTCGCCGCCTCCATGCAAATGCCGCTTACGGCAGTCGTGCTCATGCTCGAGTTCACTCGCGTGAATCAAGATGCGCTGGTTCCGATGCTCTTGTGCATCGCGGGCTCGGTATCGACATTCAGACTGATGTCGAAGGCGCTGGCCGGGAGCGCGAGTCCGACGTCGAAGAGCCAGCGTGTGAGCGCGAAGCCCGCGCTCGAAAAGGTGCCTGCGCTTCACAACGAATGAGCAGCGCGGCGCATATTGCGCATTCGCTCAGGGGGGCGCCGGTCCTCCCATGCCTGCAAAACAGTCTTGTCGGGCCGGGCTTTCGGACGCGGCCTGCCTTCGACAACATGTAATCCATAGCGGCACAATGCGGCTCACATTCGCGCGAGCGGACGGTGGAGCTCAAGGCGAATCCGGCGGGACAAGCTGCCATTAATTTGATTTGGAGTATGAAATGGTTATGGTTTCAAAGCAGGATTCCCAGAACGGAAACGTCGAGTCCGCAGCGAGCGTACCGGCCACGGTGGGCGTGGTGGGCGCGGGGAGGATGGGTGCGGCGTTCGCCGGAAATCTGATCGAGGACGGCTTGTCCGTGGTGGTGTTCGACCGCGACCGGGCATGCGCCGAGGCGGCGGTGAGCGGCAATGCTGTGGCGACTGACGACTGGGCAGCGCTCGCTGCATGCGACGTGGTCATCAGCATGGTGCCCGACGACGATGCGGCGAAGGAAGTTGGGGCGCATCTCTCGACGGTGCTCGCCAAGGGAGCCGTGCACATTTCGATGAGCACGATCAGCCCCGACGCGGCGGGCGCGCTTATCGACCTGCATCGCGAGCACGGTCAGGGATACGTGTCGGCCCCGGTTCTGGGGAACCCGGATCTCGCCAGGGCGCGCAGGCTCTATGTGCTCGCCGCTGGTGAAGGCGCAACGCTCGCGCGTTGCATGCCGGTGCTCGAACGGCTCGGCCAGCGCGTCTTTCCGCTGGGCGAGCAACCGGGGCTTGCGAACGCGTTCAAGCTCGCAGGCAATGTACTAACCGCAGCCACGATGCAGAGCATGGGCGAGGTGCTCGCGTTTCTTCGCAAGGCGGGCATCGATCAAAAAGCGGCCTTTGAGGTGCTGACCGAGTCGCTGTTCGACGGCAAGGTGCACAAGGCTTATGGCGGAAAGATCGTCGATGAGCGGTATTCCCCGCCGGGCATGACCGTGCCCCTCGCAGTCAAGGATTTGCGCCTCGCGCTGAGCCATGCCGAAAAGGTCGGGGCACCGATGCCCGTGGCGAGCGTCGTGCGTGATCGCCTCGTCGCGGTTTCGGCGCGCGGCTGGGACGCGCTCGACTGGTCGGCGCTCGGTAAGCTGGCTGCGTTCAGCGCCGGCCTCTGAGCCGACGTCGCGCGTTGTGGCGTGGCTACCGCGCGACTACCGCGCGACTCGCACCCGCGACGGCTGGGCGGCGCCGTGCGGCCTGCCGCCCGCAGCACCGCCCGCGAACGCGGGTGAGGGGCGTGTGGCAGCCAACAGCACGGCACTGATGCTTTCAACGAATTTGCAAGATCATGAATACGAGAAGCCCGGCGCACCCGCCGGCCGCGCGGCTGTGGGTGTGCATCATTTGCGGCTGGATCTACAACGAAGCGGAGGGCGTGCCCGAAGACGGCATTGCCGCGCAAACGGCCTGGGAAGATGTGCCGGAGGACTGGGTCTGCCCATTGTGCCGTGTCGGCAAGCGCGATTTTGAAATGGTGCGCCTGTAGCCCTTGGGGACAACCGGCCCCGGGAACGAAAAAGGCGGCATGACATAGCCGCTCGAAGAGACTTAGGAACCGTGAAGACTATTGCCTGGAACGACACGCCCGTGCGAGATGCGCTGGCGGCTTTAAGGCGTGAGAAGCCATTTGTTTACGGCCTCACCAACTACATTGCGGCCAGTCTGAGTGCCAATGTGCTCCTCGCGGTCGGCGCGGCGCCGGCCATCGGCGCCGCGCTCGACTGGCCTGCGTGCTTTGCGGCCGGCGCCCGTGCGCTATGGATAAACGGTGCCGCGCTCGTGAGCGACGGGCCGGATGCGCTGCGCGCCGCGGCATGCTCGGCCCATGGAGCAGGCACACCCTGGGTGCTCGATCCTGTTGCCGTTGGCGCGGGCAGCGCCGCGTACGACGAGACGATACGCTCGCTGTTGACGTACAAGCCAGCGGTTATTCGGGGCAACGCGAGCGAGCTCATTTCCCTCGCGGGCGGCGAGGCGCCGGGCAAAGGCGTGGAGACGCAAGCCCGCTCCATCGACGCGCTGCCTTACATCCAGCGGCTCGCGCAGCAGACCTGCGCGGTCGTCGCGGTCAGCGGCGAAACCGACTACGTGACGGATGGCAGCGAAGTGGTTGCGATCGGTGGTGGCGACGCTCGACTTGCCCGTGTCACCGGCGCGGGTTGTAGCCTCGGTGCGCTGATCGCCGCGCTGCTTCCCGTGACACCTGCCGCCATCCAGGCCGCGAGCGCGGCTCACGCGATCTATGCCGTTGCGGCAGAGCGTGCGGCTGGGGTGCGCGGCACCGGCAGCTTTGGCGTGGCCTTTCTCGACGCGCTCTCCGAACTCGACCCTCACGCAGCCTGAGTGTGCGGCGCGCGCTTGCGGCTACGTGTCCTGACGTTTCCCGTCTTTCATGACCTGGCTCACTGGCTTGTCGGGCGCGAGACCGAGCACCTGGACCGCTATCTGCGCGATGCGCGCGAACACCGGGCCCGATACGTCGCCGCCAAAGTGCCGCGCGCCCTTCGGCTTGTTGACCGACACGGCGATGATGAGCCGGGGCTCTCGAATGGGAAGAATCCCGACGAACGACGCGCGGTAGGCGCTGTGGTCGTAGCCATGGGCAGTGGCGGTGTACGCCGTGCCCGTCTTGCCGCCGACACTGTAGCCCGGCACCTGTGCCTGCGGGGCGGTGCCCCCCTTCGCGACGACGCTCTCCAGCATGGCGCGCATCTCGTCGGCCGTGCGCTGCGTGAAAACACGCGTGCCGGCGGGCAACAGGCCTGAACGCTTGTATATCGAGAGCGGCATCATGGTGCCGTCATCGACGAAGACCGTATAGGCCTGGGCCAGTTGGACCAGCGAGACGGAAAGCCCGTAGCCGTACGACATGGTCGCCTGCTCAATGCGCCGCCAGTGCCGCCATGGCCTCACGATTCCGGGGGCGGCACCGGGGAATCCCAGCGCCGGACGATGACCGAGGCCCAGCGAGTCGTACATGCCCCAGATTTCCTCGGACTTCATCGTCAGCGAGATCTTCGTGGCGCCGATGTTGCTCGACTTCTGGATCACTCCGGCAACCGTGAGCGTGCCGAAGTTCGCATCATCGGTGATCGTTGCGCCGTCGAGCAGCAAGCTGCGATTGGTCTGCACGAGCGAATCCGGGCTCACGCGCTGCAAATCGAGCGCAAGCGATACCGTGAACGGTTTCATGATGGACCCCGGTTCGAAGACGTCGGTCACGGCGCGATTGCGCAGCGCCGCGCCGCGCAGTGCGGTCCGGTCGTTGGGGTCGTAGCTCGGGTAATTTGCGAGCGCGAGGATCTCGCCGGTCTTGCCGTCCACCACCACGGCCGAAGCGTTTTCGGCACCGCTTTGCGTGACCGCATCGCGCAAGGCCAACCACGTGGCACTCTGGATGTGGCTATTTAGTGCGAGGCGGATATCCGTTCCCGGACGCACCGGCGTGATATCGCCGAGATCCATCACGACGTGACCCACGCGGTCGCGCACGACCAGCTTTTGCCCATCCTCGGCGCGCAGCGTGGCATCGGCCGCGAGTTCGATGCCGTCTTCTCCGTTGCCGGAGAGTCCTGTGAAACCCACGTCCTGCGCCGTGACCTCGCCTTCCGGATAAACGCGTTGGTATTCGGGGCTCGCATGGATGCCAGGAATGCGCAGCGACTCGACCTGATCGGCGACGCTCAACGGAACGTCGTGCTTCAGGTAAAAGAATGAACGGTCATGGTCGATGGCTGCGTTGATCCGCTGCGGTGCGAGGTCCAGCAGGCGGGCAAGCGTTGCAAGCTTGCCGGGCGGCAGGTCGTCGGGCACTGCCGTTGCGTCGATCCAGATTGCCTTGACGGGTACGCTCGCCGCCAGAACAGCGCCGTTACGGTCCAGGATGCGCCCGCGCTGCGCGGGCACGTCGATCACGTGATCGACGCGCGAGTCTCCCTGCCGGCGATAGAAGCCATTGGCGGCGACCTGAATCCAGAACGCGCGCACGATGCAGGCTGCAAACGCCACAGTGATGAGCGCCATCACAATCGTAGAGCGTCCGCGGTGGGTGGTGCGATTGAGCACCGGGCTTTGATCAAAGGGGAGGTGGCGGGGCATGCGTGATCGGTAGGCCAGTTGGGCGTGCATTGGGCAATACGCCCGCCCGGTGCGAAGCCCGGGCGTGGATGCGAAATTACTGGCGCAACGCGTGGGGCGCAATGGCCGATGCGGGAAATCAGCTTTGCGAAATGTGGCCAGCCCGTCCTACTGATATGGATAACGAATGAATGTCACTTCATCGGCCAAAGCATGACGAGGAGCGGCACGACGAGTGCGGTGACGAGACCATTGAGGCCGATGCCGATGGCCGCAAAGGCGGCGGCGAGCCCGCTCAGCGGCGCAACCTGAGCAGCGGCGACGCCGCTGCCCGCGACGCCGGCGGCGAGACCGTGCGAACGCCAGTCGTCAACGCGGAACCAGCGCAGCACCGTGCCGCCGATCACGGCGGCAACGATGCCGCCTGCGATAGCGAGGGCAGCCGTGAGCGCGGGCACGCCGCCCACTTCCTGGGCGAGGGCCATCGCGATGGGCGTCGTGACGGACTTGGGCGCCATCGAAAGCGCCACCTCCCGGCCGCCGCCGAGGAACCATACGATGGCGACGCCGCTCACCGTCGACGTGAGCGATCCGGCGAGCAAGGCGAGGCCGAGGCCATGGAGGCTGCGGCGGATATGAGCCAGATTGAGTGCAAGGGGGATCGCGAGCGCCACCGTTGCCGGGCCGAGGAGGAAGTTGATGAACTGGGCGCCGGCAAAGTACGCCTCGTAGTGAGTGTTCGTCGATTCGAGTATCGCGACAACAATGGCGATCGCAATCAGGACTGGATTGGCGAGCGGCGATTTCCGGCATACGCGCTGAACGAGGAGGCCGATCGCGTAGGCGGCCAGCGTCAGCGTCAGCCACAGCAGCGGCGTCAGCCACAGCAGCGGCGTCAGGGCGAGCGGGGTCCATAGGTTGCGGAACATCAGTTGGCCTCCTCCTGACTGCCGGCGGTGCTCAGCTCGCGCATTTCCGAGCGGCGCATGATCCGGTGCATGACGACTCCCGTCACGACGAGCCCAAGCACCGTCGAGACAATGAGTCCCGCCACGATCGGAAACCATTCGCGTCGCAGCACGCCCAGCTCCGCGACGATGCCAACTCCCGCCGGCACGAACAGCAGCCCCATATTCGAAATCAATGTCGTCGCCGTTTGCTCGAGGGCGGATGGCTTGCCCGCGGTGGGGGCCAGCCACCGGCGCGCCGGGCCGATGAGCGCGAGTGCGAGGAGGAACATGCCGATTACCGGGCCCGGCAAGGGCAAATGCAGAACACGTCGCAGCACTTCGGCTATGAGTTGCGTTCCGACCAGGATGGTCAGTGCGAATGGCATGAGTGGGCTCTTCCGTTCAAGGTAGCGGAAATGGCATTGCTCGTGGATTTCCGGATTGCAAGCTCCAACGTATGGCGCGACGAAGTCATCCGAAAGCCGGACCGTCGAATTGACCTTTGCGCAAAGGGGCTTGACGGATCCGGAAGCGTTGCCGCAAGCGGCCATAGCGCCGCCGCCGCTGAAGCGCGACCCGCCGCCGGGCTTGCTCGTCCCGCCACTTAATAGCGCCTGGCGGGACCCTCTCCGCGCTACCGGGGCCTGCCACGCAGGGCTCAATGGTGTAGGTAGATCGGGGGAGAGTACGACGACACTTCGACATCGTGCATTTGCCCTGTTTGCGCCTGCCCGGCGCTCGACGTCCCGCTGGCGCTTCCACCGTATCCGCTTGCCGCACTGTTCATTTTTGCGACCTTTGCTTCGGCAGCCTGAATGTCGTCTGGGTAGTGCGGATCCGAGCCTGCGCCAGGGCGCCATCCGGTGCTCTCGAGTTGCACGAGTTCAGCGCGCACTTGCGCGCGGGTGATTGGGCCGTTCGATTGCGCGAATGAAACGATCGGGAAGATGAGCGTGGCGAGCGCCATGGCGCGGGTAAGCGATTTCACAACGATTGACTCCGTAAATGTGGCTGGCGATTGATGTCCAGATTCGACAGCCCGAGTGTAGGGAGATCGCTCTGGATGTTTAACCCCCATGCCGCAAAGGAATTTTTTCGACAAGGAATGGAATTGCGTATCCGCGCTATGGACCCGGATGCTCCATGGGCCCGGCTTCCGGTTAATAAGGAAACCGTTGGAATATCGCCCTGCGCCGCGAGCGATCCTGAGTCGTAGCGGATCTCACGCCTGTTGCATTTGAAACCAGGGGGCAGTCTGACGAAAGATCTCCGAAACAGGCATCTGTTGAGATGACATGTGGGTGATGGGAATCCGCACTGCCAATGTGTGACAACAGTAAAGGTCGATGGTGGAAGATCGAAAGAGGGTCCTGGTGATGGAGGACGACGTGTCGATGCGGGCGCTGCTCTCGCTCACGTTGCGAGACGCGGGCTACGACGTCGTGGAGGCGACAAGCGCCGGCCTGCCCGACTTTCGTCCGGGTCCGGTCGATCTTGCGGTGGTCGATATCAATCAGCCAAAGGCGATGGATGCGAAGCGAATCGCTTGCGTTCGGCGTTGCTTTCCTTCGGTACCCGTAATCGCGATCTCTGGCTATTTTCCGACACAGGTTCACGCCACGTCGATGCTTGCCCGCCGGTTGGGCGTGGAGCAGGCGCTGGCCAAGCCGTTCAAGCGCGAAGTCTTGCTGCAAGCCGCTGCGGCGTTGACCGCAGGGGCGCGCGAATCGCGCTGAGCGGCCGCCGCGCGGCGTTCAGCGCGCCGTGGACACCTCCGGTGGGGTGGGGGGCGGCAGGTCGGGCAGCAGGTGCTTCAGCGTGCGCGCCAGCTCCGCCCTGGGCAACGGCTTGCGCAATTGCACATTGACGCCTGCCTCGCGCGCCTGCGCTTCGAGCGCGGGGCTGCTGAATCCGCTGACAAGGATGATGGGTATGTCTGCGCGAAGCGAGCGTATCATCCGCGCGAGTTCGACGCCGGTCACCCCGGGCATGGTCTGGTCCGTAACGACCGCGTCGAAGCGTTGAGGGTCGGCCCGAAAAGCCTGCCACGCCGCGTTGCTGGAGACGAAGCCTGCAGGTTCATAGCCCAGTTCCGCGAGGCGCTCTTCGCCGATTCTCACGAGCGCTTCCTCATCGTCGACGAGCAGGATTGCCTGCCCTTCACCGTAAGGGCAGCCCTTGTCGTCCTCACGCGGTTGACTGGCGAGCGAATCGGTTGTCGGTAGCAGAAGCTCGAATCGGCTTCCTGCGCCAACCGTCGTCGTTACGTCGATTCCTCCGCCGTATTCGCGAACGATTCCGTCCACGAGCGCGAGTCCCAACCCCGTTCCCTCGCCTGCCTTGCGCGTCGTGAAGAAGGGGTTGAAGATGCGTTCGAGGAGGTCGGGCGCCATGCCAACGCCGCTATCGGATACGGCGAGCCGCACGAAATGCCCCGCTTCCACGGCAATGTGCGAAAGCGAGCGCGCGGCGCCCAGATCCAGCGTGTCCAGGACTACCTTGAGCGTTCCGCCGGCCGGCATCGCGTGGACCGCATTCGCGCAAAGGTTCATCACCAACTGGTCGATATGCGCCGGATCGCCTTCGATGCGGGCCTCCGGTGCGTTCAGTTCGACTTCCAGCCGGATGCCGGCAGGAAGGCGCACCTTCATCGCTTCGATCGCGTCATGGACGACGGGCTGAACGTGTACGGGCTGCCGGGTCGTCAGTCCGCTGCGGCTGAAGGTGAGAATGCGCTCGACCAGCGCGCGCGCGCGGTCCGCCGATTTGAGAACCTGCGCGACATAGCGCTGCTGCGGTGTCTCGTCCGCGAGGGCCTGGAGCGCGAGTTCGCCATAGCCGACGATCGCGCCGAGGATGTTGTTGAAGTCATGGGCAATGCCGCCGGCGAAGGTGCCCAACGCCTCCAGCTTCTGCGACTGCCTCAGCTGGCTTTCGAGCAGACGGCGCGCCTGTTCGTCTTCGCGGCGCTGGGTGACATCCTCCACGGTCGCCACGATGACATCTTCCTGGCGTGCCGGATCCTTGCTCGACGCCTCCTCCGACACAGTCACCAGCGCGAGGCGCACGTCGGCCCAGACGGTGTATCCGTCGCGGTGCTGGTAGCGCTTTTCGAAGCGAACGCTCTGCAAGCCGCCTTGCAGCAGCCGTTCGAAATGTTGCCGGGTAAGCTCGACATCCTCGGGGTGCGTGATGTCGGTCGCCGACAGGTTCTTGAGTTCCGCCGAAGAGTAGCCGACCATGCGTTGAAAAGCGGGGTTGGTGGCGAGGTATCGCCCGCGACGCCGCAACAGCATGATTCCCGCCGGTGCGTTGTCGAACACGGCCCTCCAGCGTTGCTGGCTCGACTGGAGCCGGTGCGTGAAGCGTCCGAGTTGCTGCAGCCGCCTCATGAGCGCGATGCCGAGTCCCACCACGAGGAGCGACAATGCACCGGTGGCCATGAAATCGTAGATCGTGGATACGCGCCATGTCTGAAGCACCAGTGCCTCGTCTCGGGTGACGTCGACCGCCAGCTGGAATCCGGGCACCTGCTTGCGGGCGGAGAGTACTGGCCGCCCAAGCCCGCCTGCTTCCTTTCTGCTTTCGGACGACACGACCGGTGCGCCGTCCTCGCGCAGTAGCGTGATGCCGGTGCCTTCGTCCGAATCGACCCGCCTGTAAAAGTCGCGAAAGTAGCCGTTCTCGATCAGCGCGACCACGGCGCCCGCGAATCGGCCATGTTCGTCCTCCAGACGGCTGGCCATCGCAAACGTGGGCCGACCGTCGACTATGCTGACGAGCGGCTCGCTCACCACCAGCGCGTTGCCCGATGCGCGCTGCACGGCCCTGAAGTAAGCCCGCTGTGAAACGTTGGCGGCGGGGCTGCCGGGGAGGGTCGTTGCTATCCGCCGGCCAGTGGCATCGACGATGTCGAGTTGCCTGACTTGGGGTACGCCGGCCATTTCCTCGCGAAGAAAGCGGTTCGCCGCCTCCTGGGAGTCCTGTGCGATCTTTGCGTCGAGCGCCCAGCCGGAGGTGCGCCGAAGAATGAATTCGACGCCCTGCAAGGAGCGGGCGGTTTGCTCCGCCAGTGCGCTTGCGAGGCTGGACAGTTCCCTGCCGTTGGACTGGAGCACCAGTTGGCGCGATCGAAGGCTTTCCGTGACGGCGCCGATCCACAAAAGGACCACGATCAGGCATCCGCCCGCCGCCAATAGCCTGTACCGGTGCGGCCACGCAAACCGGCGCCTGATTCTTTCGGTGCTCATCGAGGCTTTGGTGTTCAGTTAGAAACGGTCAGACAAACGCGGGCCACCTCGTATTGCTTCGAGTCATCCGACGTAGAGGGGGCAGTGTCGTATTCCGGCGGAAACATTCCTGCGAACCGGTATTGCATGTGAAACTCAGGCGATGCGGCGAGAAAGCTGCGGGTCAGCGTTTTTCCCACTCGACCTGGGCGGGCAGCTTGTCCACCTGCGCGGTAAAGACGTAGCCCGCGCCGCGTTCGGTCTTGATGTAACGAGGGTTCGACGGGTCTTCCTCGATTTTTCGGCGCAGCCGCAGAATTTGCACATCGATTGCGCGGTCGTAGACCTCGTCGTAAAGCCGGCTCGATTCGAGCAGTTGATCTCGCGTCAGGACCATGCCGGGCGAAGCGAGAAACGCGGCGAGCAGCGAAAACTCGCCGTTGGTCAAGCCCACCGGTTCGCCGGCTGGGGAGAGCAGGCGTCGTGTGTTGATGTTCAGTTCCCAACCGGCGAAACGGTAGCCTCGCGCATTGGCCTGCCGCCCGGTGGCAACCTGGGCGGTCTTCGATCGGCGCAGAAGGGCGCGAACGCGCGCCAACAGTTCGCGGCAACTGAACGGCTTGGTCATGTAGTCGTCCGCACCCAGCTCCAGCGCCATCACACGGTCTGCCTCTTCCTTTCGGCCCGAAAGAATCAAAATGGGGAGCGTTGATTGTTCACGAATGCGGCTGGCGATTTTCATACCGTCTTCGCCCGGCATGCGCAAATCCAGAATGATCAGATCGACAGCACCGTTCCTGAGCGTGACCGCCATTTCCGTCCCGTTCGCCGCCGCGGAGACGCGGAAGTCGTTCTGTCCGAGGTACTCGGTCGTGACGTCGCGAATGGCGGGATCGTCATCGACGATGAGGATGTGAGGCAAGGTGACGTCGACCATGACTGAAAAGCTCGAGACAGTGAATGCCTGGCGGGTTAGCCCATGCGATCGGCGGTTGCCGGTTCGCGTTGCCGATCGTTCAGACAACGTTGCGTAAGGAAGGTCAGCCTGCTGATTTGACTGTACGCGGATTTTAACGGTTGTGCGGAATCAGCATCAACACCGTCGCCAACGTTATCCGCATTGCGTGGATCGCGCAATCGGCGAGCGGTGCGCAAATGCATCCGTCACCTATTACGGATGTCATTCTGAGTCGACGCTGCAACGCACCTTAAACAGCAATTGATGATGGCCTCCTCGGGGGACCGGCGATTGCCGTGAACCGCCCCGGGGTTTGGTGGGGGCTCTAACTCTTGAGAGCTTCATCGCCCAATAACGTTCGGATCAGCCAAAACTGTACCGGGGCTTTCCTCTCCTTCCGGAAAAGTCCCCTTCGGAGGTGCGCCTTAATCTTCGGCAGCTACTTAATTAGACTGTAGTCACTGGTTTACGAACAGGGCTGTTCGTAGCAGAACTGAACAAAGTCTGAGGTAAGTAACATGAAGTCCCTTATTCAAGCTGTTGTCGTTGCCGCTGCCCTCGTTGCTCCGGTTGCTGTATTCGCTCAATCGAACCAGCCCATCACCCGGGCGCAGGTACGCGCGGAGCTGGTCCAGCTCGAGAAGGCTGGCTATCACGTCGGCGACGGTGACAACACGACGTATCCCGTGCAAATTCAAGCAGCTGAAGCCAAGGTTGCTGAGCAGCAAACCGCCGCAAATGGCGGGTACGGTGGTGCTGTGAGTGGTTCGTCTGACGCAGGACGCTCCGCAGTGTCGAAGACCGACTTCAACTCGACGTACAGCCATCATTGATGCATTGATCCCGGACGCACGGGCAGGATGTCAAAAGTGTCTGGCCTGAGCATGGCAGGCTGAGCGCGCACCACCCCAGCGCGTTCTTGTTTAAAGAACTGGCTCGCTAGCGCGGCAATGTCCGGCAGTGGGCCAGCTTCCATTCGAATACCTCCGCCATTGGCCCCCTCCGATGGCTTCGCCCGGGCCTTCGCGGTCCGGGCGCTTTTTCCGACGCCGGACGGGTACGGGCAGCTATCGCACGCGGTACGGCGACCACCGTTAAGCGGGCCGGTGCCGAGTCACTACCCGGCAACCCCAGCGCGGCCCCGAGGCTGCGCTCATACGTGAGCCCACCGTTCCATAGAGAGCGTTTGCTTCAGATTGGGATCGGGGACTCATGAAGCGATTCGTTGAGTCCCGCATAATGGCCTTCGGCGATCGGCCTCTCGAATCGGAAAGCATAGGTCTTGCCTCCTGAATCGGCATGCGGCTCAGCAAGACGTGCTGTCGGAATCTAGAATTCTTCGGCTGAAACACTACGGACACGACGTTCAAACGGAGAGAGAGGCGGAAACCCGTGAGCACGGGGAAGGGCGTGTGTCCGGGTGATTAGCTGTGGGCAACGTATGGTTGGACCATCTTGCGCGGGTCCACGATCCGATCGAACTCGGCTTCCTGGACGTAGCCGAGCTTGAGCGCCGCTTCCTTGAGCGTGAGGTCGTTGTCATAGGCGTAATGCGCGATCTTCGAAGCCTTGTCGTAACCAATGACCGGCGAGAGGGCGGTGACGAGCATCAGGGAGCGGTCCACGTACTCCTTGATCTTCTTCAGGTTCGGCTTTGTGCCTTCCACGAGAAACTTGCGGAAGTTCGTGCACGAGTCCGTCATGATCGTGATCGAGTGCGTGATGTCGAAAATGATGAGCGGCTTGTACACGTTCATTTCCAGGTAGCCGCTTGCGCCGCCGATTCCTGCGGAAACATCGCTGCCCATTACATGCGCGGCCACCATGGCGAGCGCTTCCGCCTGCGTGGGATTGACCTTGCCGGGCATGATCGATGAGCCCGGCTCGTTTTCCGGAATGATCAGTTCCGCAAAGCCGGCACGGGGGCCGCACGACATCAGCCGGATGTCGTTGGCGATCTTGTAGAGCGACACGGCCAGCGTGCGCATCGTACCCGAGAGGTGAACGAGCGCATCGTGGGCGCCCTGCACGGTGAACTTGTTGGGGGCGGTCACGAACGGCAGGTTCGTGAGACGCGCAATTTCCGCGGCAACCGCGGCCGCGAACTGCGGCGTTGCGTTCAGGCCGGTGCCCACCGCCGTCCCACCGAGGGCAAGTCGGTAGACGCCCTTGAGCGCATCGTCGAGCCGTTCGAGGTTGTCGGTCAGCATGCCCTCGTAGCCGGACCACTCCTGACCAAGCGTGATGGGCGTCGCGTCCTGCATGTGGGTGCGGCCGATCTTGACGATGTCCATCCAGTCCTTCGCCTTCGCGCCGATGGAATCGCGCAGGTTCGCCACGGCGGGCGTCAGGCGCTGCTTGACGTTGATCGCGGCTGCCATGTACATGGCGGTGGGGAACGAGTCGTTGGACGACTGCGACATGTTCACATGGTCATTAGGATGCACGGGCGTCTTGCTGCCGAGCGGCGTGCCCGCGATCTGGCAGCAGCGGTTCGAGATCACCTCGTTGACGTTCATGTTGAACTGGGTGCCGCTGCCGGTCATCCACACGTGCAGCGGAAACATGTCCTGGTGCTGGCCGGCGAGGATCTCGTCGCATACCTTGACAATCAGGTCCTGCTGCTCGGCGCCGAGGCGCCCTTGCGCGAAATTCACGTTGGCGGCCGCCTTCTTGACGAGTGCGTACGTGGCGATCATTTCGCGCGGCATCAGATCCCCGCCGATGCTGAAGTGCTCCAGGGAGCGTTGCGTCTGCGCGCCCCAAAGCTTGTCCGCCGGAACGTTGACGACACCCAGGCTGTCCGTTTCCTGCCGGAAGGCGTTGGCCGACCCGGCGGCTCCTTCGCCGGAGCGCTGGGCAAGTGCGGCACCGCTCGTCAGGGCGAGCGAGGCGAGCAGCGTCGACTGCATCATTTCTCTTCGGTTCATGTTCGTAATTTGGCCTGGTCGTTGAAAGGATGTCCGGCTGGGAAAGCCCACATTTCGAAGGCAGTGCCGCAACGGCGATCCTTCGGCCCATGCACGCAGCCTGCGCGCCTGTGGCGGATTCGTTGCGTCGGACCGCGTCCGATGGGGATATTTCAACAACCGGCGATTATTCGACGGTTTCAGCTTCCGGCTAATCAATTGCGACTGAAACCCATCCTGCGAACCCGTATTGCATGTGAAACTCAGGCGATGCGGCGAGCGAGCTGCCGGTCAGCGCTTTTCCCACTCGACCAGGGCGGGCAGCTTGTCCACCTGCGCGATAAAGACGTAGCCCGCGCCGCGTTCGGTCTTGATGTAACGCGGGTTCGCGCAATTAGCGAGCGGAGTCCAACGCTGTCCGTCACCCATTTCAAATGCAATCCAGTGAATCGAGCTTTGCCTTCGGCGTGCGAACTCCCTGTCAATGCGCGCCATGAAGACAGGTCAGCAAAACCGAAAGCGAGACCAAGGAAACCGCGGTGGAGAGCAGAATGATGCGCGAGGTCAGCGATGCATCGCGCTTGTAGTGCTCGGCCAGCATGTAAGGCCCGGTGCCAGTCGGCAGTGCGGCCAGCATCACGACGATCTGGCCCAGCGAGGCAGGCAGCGCAAAAACGCGAAACGCGAACCACCAGGCGACCAGTGGCTGCATCAGCAGCTTCGCGAGCATTAGCAGCACGCTATCGCGCGCCGTGCCGCGCGCCGGACTGCGTTTTTCGGCAAGGAACATTCCGAGCCCCACAAGCGCGGCCGGGGTTGCGGCGCCGCCAAGCAGGCTCAGGAACGAGCCGGCCGCTCCGGGGAGTTTCAGCTTCAGTCCGGACACCAAGGCTCCCGCAAGCGGGGCAACGATCATTGGGTTGCGCGCAAGCCCTCTGACCACCTTGAGTACCATCTTGAGGCGGTTTGCCTCCTCTTGCAGGCCGAACTCCATCAGCACGCAGGTGACGCCGAAGAGGACCGTTGCGACCAGGATATTGACGATGGTGGCCGCCGTGAGGCTCGCGGGCCCGAACGCAAGCAGGCACAGCGGGAAGCCTATAAAGCCTGCGTTTGGATAGGACGCAGCGATGGCGTCGATGCTGGCATCGGCCAGGCGGCGGCCCGAGATCATGCGCCACACGAGCACGGCGGCAAACACCGCGGCGCATGACAGGGCAAATGTCGTGGCCAGTGCGGGCTGGTCGAGATCGTGCCATGACGTGCGAGCCATGGCGGAGAACAGCAACGCGGGAAACGCCAGATGAACGACGAACCGGTTGAGCTCCGACGCCGCCGCGGGGCCGAACCAACCCAACCGGCGGGCGACGAAGCCCGCCGCGATCAGGGCGAAGATGGGCAAAAGGATATGCGCTGCAGAAGCCACTTTGAGGTTACCTTTACGTTTACTTTCGGCACAGACTACGGCCGCGCCGCGCGCGGGGGCGCCGCGTCGTCGCTTCAATGCAGCTTGATGCGAGGGCTCGTCGACCGGCGCAGCCAGTTCGCCACGGTGTCGAGCGCCATGCGCCGGATGCCGTACAACGCCGCGACGTGCATACGCTCGAGCGACGCGTACAAACCGCGCGCAACCCAGCCGGCGACATACATGCCCTCACCGCTGCCCGCCACGAGGTTTCCGACCGCGCCGAACCGGCTAAGCGAAACCAGAGACCCAAAGTCGCGATACTTGAACTGTGGCAGCGTCTTGCCCTCGACCCGGCATGTGAGCGCTTCGACCAGAAAGGCGGCCTGCTGATGCGCGGCTTGCGCGCGCGGCGGCACGCCGCCGCTTTTTCCCGGCCATTCGCAGGCTGCGCAGTCGCCGAGCGCGAAGACGTCGTCGTCGGTTTCGGACTGGAGCGTGTCGCGCACGACCAGTTGGCCGCGCCGATTGACGTTCAAGCCGTCGAGCAGGGAAAGCACCGGGGGCGCCGTCACGCCCGCGGACCAGACCGTCAAGTCCGCGCGTATCCGCTGGCCGCTGCCCGTGAGGACACTGCCGGGGAGCACCTGCGCGACGGACTCTCCCACCATCAACGTCACGCCCAGCTGGTCGAGACGTTCAGCCGTTGCGCGCGCCACGCGCTCGGGAAGCGCTGGCAGGATGCGCGGCCCCGCCTCGATGACGACGATTCCCACGTCGTGGGTCGGGTCGAGATCGTGAAGTCCATATTGCGACAATTCGCAGGCGGCGTCGCGCAGCTCCGCCGACAGTTCGACGCCCGTTGCCCCAGCCCCGACGATGACGACCTGCATGCGCGGCGCGAGGGCGCCGTTCTCACTGCCGCAGGCCGGCGCGGCCCCGCCGGCCCGTCTGCACGCTTCGATGAAGCGCCTGCGAAAGCGCTCGGCCTGGGCGACCGAGTCGAGCGCGATCGCATGACTGGCCGCGCCCTCCACGCCGAAGTACTGAGTCGTGCTGCCGATCGCGACGACCAGCGTGTCGTAGTCGAGCGCGCGCTGCGGCAACAACTCGACACCCTGATCGTCATGCACGGCGCCGAGCATCACCTGCTTTGACGAACGCGAGAGCCCGACCAGCTCGCCCTGATGGAAATCGAATCCGTGCCAGCGAGCCTGGGCGGCATAGGAAAGCTCGTGGGAGGCCGGGCTCATGCTGCCCGCCGCCACCTTGTGCAGCAGGGGCTTCCAGACATGGGCGGGGTGGCGGTCGACCAGCGTGATGCAAACATTGCCCTCGCGTTGACGCTTGCGCAGGCCGAAGCGGTTGCTCAGACGGGTCGCCAGCTCGAGGCCTCCGGCCCCGCCGCCTATGATTACGATGCGATGCATTCAGGCACCTGCCTTTCCATGGGTTCGATGTCGGTGCGCCAAACTGCGCCGGGCGGCGCAGTTCGAGACGCGGTCATGCGGCGGCGCTGAGGTCCCCGATGCTCCGATAATCCGCACGATATGCGCATGCGCGAATGTGAGCGGCCATGTCGGCGGGGCGCGGCGCACGGGCAAAGCCATGGTCATGGATGAAGTTCGCCACACGGGTGGCGACATGCAGCGAAGCTTCGAGAATCGATTGCTGCGGCGGATAGATCAATCCCTTCTCCAGGTCGGAGGCGGATACCTGTTCGGCTACTGCCTGCGCGGCAACGATGAACATTTCATCGGTCACGCGGGTGGCCTCGGTCGCGTAGATCGCCATGCCCAGTGCGGGGAAGATATACACATTGTTGCCTTGCCCCGGGACGAAGGTGCGGCCGTTGAACGTGACGGGCGCGAACGGACTGCCGCTCGCGAAAATCGCACGGCCATCGGACCAGCGATAAGCCTCCTCGGCCGTGCATTCGGAACGCGAGGTCGGGTTCGAGTAGGGGAAGATGATGGGCCGCTCGTTGAGCGCGCTCATGGCTTCGATCACGTCCTTGTCGAACAGGTGCGGGACGGTGCTCACGCCGATGATGCCCGTCGGGCGCAATGCCCGGATCGCGTCGACGAAGCGGTCGACCGGTGAGTGGTCGAGTGCGAAGGGGCGCTGGAAGTCGGCCAGATCGTCGCGCGAACTCACCAGCAGGCCGTTCGCGTCGAACAGCGCGGTGCGTTGCAGCGCTTCTTCGCGCGACAGCCCCTCCTGCATCATGGCCTGCGTGATCAGGCCCGCGATGCCGGTTGCCGCGGCGCCTGCGCCGAGGAAGAGGAAGCGCTGTTCCGAGAGTTTTTGACCGGTGATGCGCAGGCCGCCATAGATGCCGGCGAGGGCGATCGCGGCTGTGCCTTGAATGTCGTCGTTGTACGTGCAGATGCGGTCCCGGTAACGGGCAAGCAGCGCGACCGCGTTGAAGTTCGCGAAGTCTTCCCACTGAATGCAGCACTTCGGAAAGCGCGCCTGGACCGCTTCGACGAATTCCGCCAGGAAGGCGTCGTATTCTTCGCCGCGTACGCGCTCACGGCGCAGGCCGAGATACAGGGGGTCGTCCAGCAGGGCCTGGTTGTTCGTCCCGACGTCGATCATGACCGGCAGGCAGACTTCCGGTGGGACACCCGCGCAGGCGGTATAGAGCGCGAGCTTTCCGATCGGAATCCCCATGCCGCCGACGCCCAGGTCGCCCAGTCCCAGAATGCGCTCGCCATCCGTCACCACGATGAAGCGAACGTCTTCGACCGGCCAGTTGGCGAGGAGTTCGTCGACGCGGCCGCGAGCCGTGATCGGAAGGTACACGCCTCGCGTCGCACGGAAGATATGGTCAAACTTCTGACACGCCTCGCCCACGGTCGGGGTGTAGACGATCGGCATGAACTGGGCGGGATCGGACATGACCGTCGCATAGAACAACGTTTCGTTGCGGGCCTGCAGATCGGACAGCAAGAGGTACTTCTGAAGGTCGTTGTCCAGTGCTGCGACTTCGGCCTTGACTCGCGCGACTTGCCGGTCCAGCGGCAGCACCGTGGGGGGCAGCAGCCCCTCGAGCCCAAAGCGGCGGCGCTCCTCTTCGCTAAAGGACGTGCCCCGGTTGCTGCGGGGATCTCGAAGGATTTGACGTGCGGTCCGTGTGTTACTCGTGCTCATAACATGCTCCACAGTTTTTTCACATGACATCGGCGGCAGCCGCCCGCAAGCGCGCGGTTGTAACGCCCCAGGCAATGTCCGGTTGGTGGTTGCCTGCTTTCGGGACTCATTCTTGTTCCCCTGAGGCAGGGTTGTCCATATCTCCCGATTTACAAATGAAACCTGCGTGAAGTCATAGATAAAGAAATGCCCCTGGCAAATGAATTTTAATTTACAAAGGAATGCGAAATACGCTGAAAGACTCGTGCCCGGCTTGATCCGGTGACAAAAACGGGGAGACCTCTTCGCAATCGTTACGACTGTAACCGCTTACGCGCCGCGTTGAAATGGTTTGCTAACCGTCGGACAAAATACTCCACGTTCCCCCCCATCGCCAAGGAAGGCCCAATGCTCGTGAAATTTCATTTAGTTTTCTCATCGGGATTGGCATCGGCGGTATCTTTCAACGCCTCGCTGTATCACGCTAGACATTCGAACTGACTGAACCAGACGTTGCGGACACCCATTCATGAACGCCATTGTCCTCGTTGCGCTGCGCCGTCCATTGACCTTCGTGGTGATGAGCATACTTATCATCCTCGGGGGGCTATCGGCAATCAGCAAGACACCCACAGATATCTTTCCTGCCATCCGTATTCCCGTTGTCGCAGTCGTGTGGACCTATACCGGGCTGATGCCGCAAGACATGTCCGGGCGCGTCGCGTACTACTACGAACGCGCGCTGACCGCCACAGTCGACAATATCGAACACATTGAGAGTCAGTCGCTCTATGGGCGCGCCGTCGTGAAGATCTTCTTCCAGCCCGGCACCGACATCGACGCGGCGCAGGCGCAGGTGGCCTCGATCTCACAAACCGTGCTCAAGCAGATGCCCGCGGGCATTACGCCGCCGCAGGTCCTGTCGTACAGTGCCTCATCCGTGCCGGTGCTCGATCTGCAGGTGTCGGCGTCGAACATGACTGCCGCCCAGGTCTACGACATGGCATCGAACCTGATCCGGCCCGCGCTGGTGTCGGTGCCCGGCACGTCAATCCCGAGCCCGTATGGCGGTGCGCCGCTGTACGTGGAGGTCGATCTCAATCAGGCGGAGCTGCTCGCGCATGGCCTTTCCGCCGCGGACGTAGCCGCGGCGCTGAGCCACGAGAACGTCGTGCTGCCGGCGGGTGACCAGAAGATCGGCGCGCTCGATTTCATGGTGGAGACCAACTCCACGCCGGTTGCGGTATCGACGTTCAACAACCTGCCCATCAAGACCGTCAATGGCGCCACGGTCTACCTGCATGATGTCGCCTATGTCCACCGCGGTCCCTCGCCGCAGATGAACGCCGTGCTCGTCAAGGGCAAGCAGTCGGTGCTCATCGAAATCCTGAAGAGCGGCAATGCTTCGACGCTAGCGGTGGTGGCCGGCGTCAAGAAGGCGCTGCCCGCCATCGAGCGGACGCTGCCGCCCGGCGTGAAGATCACGCCGCTGAACGACGCATCGGGCTTCGTGAGCGACTCGATTCGTGAGGTCGTGCAGGAAATGTTGACGGCCGCCGTCCTTACGGGCATGACGGTGCTGCTATTTCTCGGCAGCTGGCGCTCCACGATCATCGTGGCGACCTCCATTCCGCTGGCGATCCTCTGCTCCGTGATCATGCTGCACCTGACCGGGCAGACCATCAACGTGATGACACTAGGCGGTCTGGCGCTCGCGGTGGGCATTCTCGTCGACGATGCCACCGTCATGATCGAGAACATCGACTCGCACCTTGAGTCCGGTGCGGAACTCGAACCTGGCATCATCGCGGCGGCGAACCAGATCGTGGTGCCCACACTGGTGGCCACACTTTGCATCTGCATTGTCTGGCTGCCGATGTTCCAGCTCGGCGGCATCTCAGGCTACCTCTTCCGTCCGCTTGCGGAAGCCATCATCTACGCAATGATCGCTTCGTTCATCCTCTCGCGTACGCTCGTGCCCACCATGGCTGCGTGGCTGCTTCGCGGCCAGGTACAGGGGCACGGCGGCGACCACGGCAATCCCGGGTTCTTCAAGCGGTTCCAGCGGGGCTTCGAGCGTCGTTTCACGAGGTTCCGCGAGCGGTACCGGGTGGTCCTCACGAGCGCCGTGCACCATCGGCGCCGTTTCGTGCTGGTATTCGTCGCGTGTACCGTCGCCTCGATGAGCCTGATCGCCTTCCTCGGGCGTGACTTCTTTCCCGGCATCAAATCCGGCGAGATCGCGATGCACATGCGCGCGCCGATCGGCACGCGTCTGGAAGACGCAAGCCGTAACGCAGTGCTCGTGAACCAGGCGATCCGTCAGATCCTGCCGGGCCAGGTGACGAACCTGGTCGATAATTGCGGCCTGCCGGCGAGCGGCATCAACGAAGCCTACAGCGCGGACGGCACCATCGGGCCGCAGGACTGCGACATTGAAATTGGTCTGAAGAACGATGCGTCGCCCGTCGACGATTACCGCTTCAAGCTGCGCCGCGAACTGCCGAAGCTGTTCCCGAGCACCGAATTCTCGTTCTTGCCCGGGGACATCACGGCGAAGATCCTGAACTTTGGACTGCCCGCGCCCATCGACGTGCAGATCTCGGGCCGGGGGCAAGCGGCCAATATGGCGTTTGCACAACAGCTCGCGGCGCGCCTCAGGAAGGTTCCGGGGACCGCGGACGTGCGCATCCAGCAGGCATTCAACGAACCGACTCTGCTCGTCGCCGCTGACCGCTCTTTTGCCTCGGGCATGAGCCTTTCGGAGTCCGATGTTGCGAACAATGCGCTCGCGACGCTCTCGGGCAGCGGCCAGACCGCGCCGACCTATTGGCTGGACACGACGAGCGGCGTTTCGCACCTCGTCAACATGCAGACGCCTCAGGACCAGCTCACCTCGATGAACGACCTCGAGACGATTCCGATCGACGAGGGGACTGGCGCACCGAGCGGCAAACGCATGGAACTGCTGGGCGCGCTTGGGCGCATCACACAGACGGGCACGCCGCTGCTGGTGTCGCACTACAACATTCTTCCGGTGGTGGATATCTACGTCAGCAATCAGCGACGCGATCTGGGCGCCGTGTACGACGACGTTCAGCAGGCCATTCACGAGATGGCGCCTCAACTGCCGCATGGCGCAAGCGTCCACGTGCGTGGACAGGCAACGACCATGATGAGCGCCTACATCGAGCTGATAGGCGGGCTGGTGGTATCGGTGCTGCTGGTCTACCTGGTGATTGTCGTTAATTTCCAGTCGTGGCTCGACCCGTTCATCATCATTACGGCGCTCCCGGGCGCGCTCGCCGGCATCGTATGGAGTCTGTTCCTCACGCACACGCACCTTTCGGTTCCGGCGCTCACCGGCGCCATCATGTGCATGGGCACCGCCACCGCCAACTCGATCCTCGTCGTCTCGTTCGCCCGCGAACGTCTGGCGGCGCACGGCAACGCCGTCGCGGCCGCGATCGAAGCGGGCTACGCGCGGATCCGTCCGGTCATCATGACGGCGCTCGCAATGATCATCGGCATGCTGCCCATGTCCTTCAGTAATTCGCAGAACGCCCCGCTCGGCAGGGCCGTAATCGGCGGCTTGCTGGTCGCCACGTTTGCCACTTTGCTATTTGTTCCCTGCGTCTTTGCCATCATGCATCGCAGCAACAAGAAAGCCACGGAGTCTCATCAATGAACGTACATCGCGAGGTAGAGCTGGAGGCCCAGGCTCCGAGCCGTACCCGACCCAAGCTGATCGCGGCGGTCGCCGCCTTGATACTGGGAGGGCTGGTGATCCACGGGATCGTCGAACGCCACGACAACGTGGCAGATCTGCAGAACGTCGCTGACCAGGACGCCATTGCCCCCGTTCAGGTGACCTCCCCGGCCGCGGGGCCGGCGACGCGTTTGGTTACGCTGCCGGGCAACGTCAAGGCGTGGTACACCGCGCCGATCTATGCGCAGGTATCGGGCTACGTGCACAAGTGGTACGTGGATTACGGGGCGTTCGTGAAGGCCGGCACGTTGCTCGCCGCGATCGATGCGCCGACCGTCGATGCGCAATACCAGGCCGCGCTCGCGAAGCTGGCGGTCGCGAAGACGAACAGCGTGCTCGCCGACGTCACCGCCACGCGCTGGAAGGCACTTTCCGGTACCGAAGCCGTGTCGCAGGAGGATGTCGACATCAAGGTGGCCGATGCCGCCGCGAAGAAGGCGCAGGTACAAGCCGCCCAGGACGAGGTGCAGCGCGACCTCGCGCTGACGAAGTTCGAGCGCATCGTAGCGCCCTTCGACGGCATCGTGACCGCGCGCAATACCGACATCGGCAACTACGTGAGTCCCGCGGGGGGCGATGTCAGTTCGCACGGCGCGGCGGCCGAACTGTATTCGGTGGCCGACGTGCACGCCATGCGCATCTTCGTTTCGGTACCACAGGATTATGCAGCGATGCTGAACGCGGGGCTCCACGCCACGTTTACGGTGCCGCAGTATCCGGGGCGCGTATTCGATGCACAGCTCGTGACCACCGCCAACGCATTCGATCCACAGACGAGAACCGTGGTGGCCGAACTGGTCGCACAGAATCCCGAGCATCTGCTGTGGCCAGGCACCTATGCAACGGTGCACTTCGAGGTTCCCTCGGACAAGAACGTCCTCGTCATTCCTGAGCAGGCGTTGCTGTTCCGCGATCAGGGCATGCAGGTCGCGCTCGTCGATTCGCACGACAGGGTCCATCTCCAGAACGTGAAGCTCGGACTCAACCTCGGTCAGGACGTGCAGGTCGTGTCGGGCCTCAAGCCCGACGATCGCGTGATCGTCAGTCCGTCCGCCGGGATACTCGAAGGTCAGCAGGTGCGCATCGTGAGCGGCGTGCCGGGCATCGGGCCGGGCAATGCGGCTGGAACCCCCCAGGGGCAACCGCAGGCGCCAGTGCAAGCGCATGCCGACAATGCGGGGAACAATCCAAAATGAAATCTCCAATCAAGATCGCACTGCGCCGGGCTGGCGTACTGCTGGCGCTCCTCGCGCCCCTCGCCGCATGCAGTCTCGCGCCGACCTACAAGCCGCCCAAAACGGTGCTGCCCGACAGCTACCAAGGGACCGGACCGTTCGTGCTCGCGCGGCCCGGCGATCAGCTCTCGCGCGGCCCCTGGTGGGAAGTTTTCAAGGACCCGCAACTCGACACCCTGGAACGCGAGCTGGATGCTTCGAATCCGACACTGCGCGCCGAGCAGGAAACGTATACGCAGGCGCGCGACGTCGTGGCCGAGGCCCGTTCGCAACTGTTCCCCCAGTTGAGCGCGCAGGCGTTCGCGACGGACAACGGCTTGTCGAAGCACGCACTCTTTCACAGTGCCAGTTCCGGATCGCCGCTCGAAGAGTCTTCACTGGGATATGGCGCGGCCGCGACCTGGGAGCCTGACCTGTGGGGCGAGATCCGTAACCGGACGAACTATGCGAAGGCCAACGCCCAGGCTGCCGCGGCCATGGTCGCCTCGGCGCGGCTTAGCCTCGAAATGGAACTGGCGGACGACTACGTGAAGCTGCGAGGTCTGGACGAGCAGCACGTGATCTATACGAACACAGTCCGGTCGTACAACGAGGCCCTCAAGCTCACTTCGCTGCGCTACGACCGGCAGATCAGTCCGGGCCTCGACGTTGAGCGGGCGCGCAACCAGCTGGCCGCCGCGCAGGCAGCCGATACGGAGATCGAGGCGCAGCGCGCCGTGCTCGAGCATGCGATCGCGGTGCTGGCGGGCGTCAATCCGTCGACGTTCACCTTGGCGCCCGAGGGGCTTGCGCATCTGAGCATGCCGGTCGTTCCGGTTGGCGTGCCCTCTGCACTGCTGCAGCGGCGCCCGGACATCGCGGCGGCGGAGCGCAGGATGGCTGCCGCCAATGCAGCGGTGGGCGTGGCGCGTGCCGCGTTCTACCCCAATATCGATCTGGCCGCCAGCTTCGGCTTCGAGGACAACGGGCTTGCGCTCGCGGCGCTGCCGGAGAGTCTGTGGTCGGTAGGCGCTTCGGCGATGTTGCCGCTGTTCGAGGGCGGCCTGCGCCGGGCAGAGCTTCAGCAAAGCTGGTCCACCGTGCACCAGGCCGCCGACAACTATCGTGCGACCGTGCTGGATGCATTCCGGCAGGTCGAGGATGAGCTTGCACTCACCGACAAGCTCGCGACGGAGTACGGACAACAACGCGACGCGGTCACCGCGGCGGTGAAGGTCCAGACGATCGCGATGGAGCTATACACGAGCGGCCTCGACAACTATCTGAACGTGACCGTGGCGCAGGTCGCGGCGCTCAACGCGGAGTTGTCGGCGGCGAAGGTGCATGCAAGGCGGCTGCAGGCGGCTGTCGACCTGGTCGGCGCGTTGGGGGGCGGCTGGACGGCGGCGGCGCTGCCGACGCCGCAGCAGACCGTCCCGTTTTCGCCGCTCGCGCTGCACTCGTCGCACGCACTGGCGTCGATGCCAGCAGAGTAGTGGCTCAGGCTTGACGCGACACGGCGGCAACGGCCGGAAAGCGGCCGGGATGCGCGTCCCCGTACCGGAAATCACACAATGATCCGCGCAGGATGGCAGCATCCAGGCTGCCGCGCAACGATTGCACCGGATGCCTTCAATCTGGCCGCGCGCATAAAACAGCCTGAAGACGAGTTGGGTATCGATCTGTTCATACGAGAAAGGCCGCGGCTTAGTTTGTCCGCCAATGGCTGGGCCTTCCTCGATTACGGTGCGACGCTGCTGGACCTCGCCAATGAAGCGCGACGGTCTGTAACGGATAGCAAGCGCTATCGGGATCTGGAAGCGGCGAAACAAACGCGCCTGTTCGCCATGCGCGCATGCAATCCGCGAGACCCGAGCCCTGGCTTGTCTGCTGACATGGCTTCTTCTCCGGGTTGATACAAGCGTAGCCGCGTGCAGGTCGCGTTCGAACTCGAAGCGCACCGGGTCACATGACGCCGTTCCAAATTTGCCGCTCATTTGACGAAGGATCGGAAACCATCACCGGCTGATCCTGTAGGAGCATCGTCCGCCGCGACTCGGAGCCCGTCGTTTCGTAGCGTTGCCATGTTGGCAGCCCCTCGGCCGCGGGAGGGGAACCTTTTATGAACGAAACCCAAGCCGAATGAACCTGTTTGGCGAAGGCCTCAGGCGCCGACGCCCCCCTGTAAAACAAATCGCGGAAAGCCGGATCCTGAAAGTTGTCCCAGACCAGCGGCAACTCACTGGTATGCGGAACCAGTCCCGCATAGCGGCCTTCGGCGATCGGCCTTTCGAATCGGAAAGCATAGGTCTCTCCTCCTGAAGCGGCATGCGCCTCAGCAAGACGGACTGTCGGAATCCAGTATTCTTCTGCTGTAACAAGACGGACGCGGCGTTCAAACGGAGAGAGTGCCGGGAACGCATGCGCGTATTTGTCGGCAATGAGGGATAGGGTATCCAGCTTGATATTGGCGAGTTCCTTTGAACTGATCGGTCGATCTGCCTTCGGGTCGCTGTTATGACTTTCTACCAGGTCCTGCGGAAAAAACAGAACGCTCTCGTCGCGATTGGTGCCTATCAGCAAACGGACATCTTTCCCATAACCTGCCGTCACAGAGTCAATCGGTCTTTGCAGCATCGTCTTGCCGTCGACCACAGAGCGGAACGCAA
Organism: Paraburkholderia sp. BR14312; assembly: GCF_040948675.1. Classification (NCBI taxonomy): domain Bacteria; kingdom Pseudomonadati; phylum Pseudomonadota; class Betaproteobacteria; order Burkholderiales; family Burkholderiaceae; genus Paraburkholderia; species Paraburkholderia sp. BR14312. The sequence continues at coordinate 60,631 of NZ_JBFPKI010000018.1, read as the reverse complement.
AGGCGCGCGGATAGGCGGCCACCGTGGCGGTTTGAACTTTAAGCAAGTCGTCGGACCCGACGCGCAACAGATCTTCACGCCTGAGGCCCGCTTTCGCAAACTCGCCCATGAACAGATCCGCGACACCGTGAGCCTCATCCAGATTGTGGACGGTATGACCGCCACCGCTCTGCACGATTGCCGATTGGAATAGTCCGCGAGCCGCCGGAATGCTCAGAAGAGCAGAGACATTTTTTGCTCCGGCCGATTCACCCGCAACGGTCACTCGGTCAGGGTCGCCACCAAAGGCGGCGATATTGTTCCGAACCCACTGCAAGCCAAGAATCTGGTCGTGAAGAGGGTTGTTTCCGCTGCCCTGGTATTCACCTCCAAGAATCTCCCCGAGCTCCAGAAAACCAAAAGCGCCAATGCGATACCCGATCGTCACGCAAACAACGCCATCTCTTGCGAAAGCACTGCCGTCGTAGATGGCTTGACTCGTTGCGCCAAAGGTGTTCCCACCCCCGTAAATCCAAACGAAAACAGGGTGCGGCCCAGCTTCTCGCGGTGCCCATACGTTGAGATAAAGACAGTCTTCGCTGCATTTCGCATCGCCAAGCATGGGCAGCCTTGTTCCGGGGAGCGATCGCCTCTCCTGCATAGGAGCGGGCCCAAAACTGGAGGCTGACCGAACCCCTGAACTTCGCGGCATAGGCACCGCCTGGCGAAACCGAAGTGCGCCCACCGGAGGCTGGGCGAACGGAATCCCCTTGAAGACGTTGTAATTCGGATAGGCCACGCCCCGCACCGCCCCATCAGGGGCATTCACTGACACGAAGTCCGTGGACAATTTTTCATTTACCTGAGCGAAAGCGCGCACATTCAGTTGCGTTACCGCCACGCCGAAAGCGCCGGCCAGGAAGGCTCTTCGTCCGATCATTTTTTTCTTCTCCATCATTTAAGTCGGTTGACATTCACCAATGGCAAAAGGTGAAAGTCAGACGGCGGAATGCAAAGCGTTGGAAGACGACACGGCATCAAGCAACGGCGGGTGCGTGACGATGGACTTCAGGTCCACCTTCGCTGCCAGCAGCTTCGTGGCATCGGGAATGGGGCGGCGCATTTCGTCGGACGACGCGAAGAGCGTTTCGAACGCGCGCGCCACATCGAGCAGTGCGAGATCACCACGGAACGCGCCGATCATCTGAAGTCCGAACGGCATGCCGCGATGATCGACGCCGCACGGCAGCGACAACGCCGGATTGGTCGCGAGCGTCACGACATAGGTGAGTGACAGCCAGCGATAGTAGTTCTCCAGCGCGACGCCGTTCACCGACTTCAGATATGGCTGCGCCCACGGAAACGGCGAGACAGGCGTCGTTGGAGAGAGAATCACGTCGTAGCGGTCGAACAGCGTCTGGAAGCGTCGGAACAAGCCCGTCTGGTCGCCATGCGCGCGCACGCAATCCGCGAGACCCAGGCCAATGCCCATCTCATAGTTCGCGCGCGGATTTGGCCCGAGCGAGCCGGGATCGGTCTCATAGGCCTTTTGCAGGCCCGCGACAAAGGCTTCCGCGCGCAGTACGTCGAAGCAGCGATGTGCGTCACCGAAGTCCACTTCGATCGGCTCGCAAACCGCCACCTCCTTGCGCAGAAAGTCGATTTTGCGGCGGAATACGGCGCGGATATCGTCATCCACTTCGCAGACGCCGAAATCCTCTGTGTAACCGGCGCGTAGCTTCGACAAGTCCGTGGGCGCACGGTCGTCCATCGTCGGATTCATGGCGAAGGAGTAGCCGAGAGGGTCGCTGCCCGACTGGCCGACCGTCGCCGCGAGTTGCAGCCATGTGTCTTCGACGTTGCGCCCCATCGGCCCAACCACGGCAATCGGCGTCCAGCCGAGCGGCTTGCGATCGCTCGGCACGAGTCCCGGCGAGGTGCGCAGTCCGACCACGCCGCACTTCGCCGCTGGAATGCGCAGCGAGCCGCCTGTGTCGGAACCGCTGGCAAGCGGCACCATATCGAGCGCGAGAGCGGCGGCTGAGCCACCCGACGAGCCGCCCGCATTCAGGCGCGGATCGAACGGGTTGCCCGTCGCACCCCACACGGGATTGAAGCTGTTCGCACCCGCGCCCATTTCCGGCACGTTGGTCTTGCCGACGACGATCGCACCCGCTGCGCGCAGGCGGCGCACCAGCGTGTTGTCGTGCGCAGGCACGTTTGCGCGATAGAGCGGCGAGCCATACGTGGTCAGAATGCCTTCGGTCTCTTCGAGATCCTTGATGCCGATGGGCAAGCCGTGCAGGGGACCTACGGCGTCGTCGCGTGCGAGCGCGGCGTCGGCCGCGCGGGCTTCGATGCGCGCGCGTTCAAAGCTGGTCGCCGTGATGGCGTTGACAAACGGATTGAGTGCATCGATTCGCGCGATGCAGGCCTCGAGTAATTCGACGGCGGAGATTTCGCGCGCCTGCAACAGCGCACGGAGCGCGACGGCACTGTGGCGGGTGAGTTCGAAACGGTCGTCCATCGGGCAGTCCTTTGAGCGGTAGTGCAAGAATGCGCTCAATGTAGACGACGAGAAAAACGGCTACCAGCGACGTTTATCGAACGGTGATTTCACTTTTTATCAACGCGAGCGGGCCACGTCAGTTCGTCGCTCAGGCGCTCGATGAACGATTGCAGAAGCGGCGGCAGCGCGCGCCGCGCAAGGGTTTGTATTTCGATGGCGCGTTCGCTCGTTGCGAGTTCAGGAACGGGCAACGCAACAAGCTCTCCGGACGCGAGACGCCGGCGCACGAAGAGCTCGCCGCTGAATGTCACGGCGTCGCTTGCGAGTGTGAAGCCGATGAGCGTTTCGAGCGTTGCGCTGCTGAGCACGCTCTTGCACGCAACGCCCTCCCGGCTGCAATAGATGTCGATCAGCTTGTGCAGGGTCGAATGAATGCCCGGCAACGCGAGAGGATACGCCAGCAACTCGCGAAACGACACCTGCGAACACTGCGCCAGCGGATGAGACGACGCGACGATTGCGAATACGGGCGAAGGCGCCGAAAACGCGATGTGAATGTCCTTCTCAGGTCCAAAGCTGAACGTGAGGCCGATATCGGCTTGCGCCTCGCGCACGCGCTGTGTGACGCCGGCGGCTGTATCGACGACGACTTCGAATGATGCCGGCGCGACAGTGCGACGGAAATCCGCCATCGCGCGCGGCAGGAAGGTGCCCGCGAAACCTTCCGTGCAGGCGATGCGGATCGTGCGTTCGGCTGCGCCGCGAAGCGCATCGATTTCCAGCGAAATCTGTTCAGCGTCGAGCTGCGATCGGCGCGCGTATGTGGCGAGTATTTCGCCCGCCTTGCTTGGCACCATGCCACGCGATTGCCGCATAAAAAGCGGCGTGCCGAGTTCGCCTTCTAGCCGCGTGATCTGCCGGCTCACGGCGGACGGCACGACGTTCAGCCGACGGGCGGCATCAACGATGGAACCGGTGTTGACGACTTCGAGGAAATAGCGGACGGCGGCTTCCTGAAGAATGCGGGCGCTCATGAGGGATGGATGGAAAGACGCGGAATGCTCCATCATAGCGCCTGCATGCCTGGCGAAGCGATCAGGCCTCTTCGGCGGCGCCGAGGTGTGCCTCGGCTTCGGGCGACAGGCGGATCGACAGACTGGTGATGAACGCGAGCACTGTCGCCACGATCAGGAAGCCGAACACGGCGTTGTAGTTGCCTGTCGTCGAGACGAGCAGGCCAATGGCCGCCGGCGCGACGAATCCCGCGATCTGTCCACCGAAGTTGACCATGCCCGCGCCCGTGCCGATGAGCTTTTGCGGCAGAAATTTGGTCGGCAGCGCGAACACGCCGGCGAATACGAACGACTTGAAGAAGTAGACGATCGATTGATATGCGATCACGCCCGTGACCGTTTGGGCCGTGTACATCTCGTAGAGGAACACGCCGGAAAGCGCGCAGCACGCGGCCATCAGCCACTTCTCCCGGCCGTCGAACCAGCGCGTGAGAATCCAGCCGCCGAGAGCCGTCGATACGCTCGCAGCGACGAACGGCAGCGGCGTGAGCATGCTGACCGCTTTTAGATCGAGATGACGTTCGGTCAGGAGATACGCGGGCATCCACGCATCGAGTCCTTTGTTGACGATGCCCATGCCAAACCATGTGAGCAGAATCTTCCACATGAGCGGCGTTCTAAGTAGCGCGCGCGTCGCCGCGCCGTCGATGGTTGTGGAACGGCCAGCCGAATCGCGCTTCTGAGGTGTGTCCTTCACCGCGAACAGATAGAAGAGCGCAAACACGAGACCGACGCCGCCTGCGACAAAAAACGCATGACGCCAGCCGAGACACAAGATGAGAGGCGCGATGGCGAGCGGCGCGATGAAGCTGCCGACATAGTTCGACGACATCAGGAGCGCGGACATCTTCGGGCGATCCTCGCGCGCGCACGATTCGGTGACGCCCTTGACCGCCGCGCCGGGAAAACCGCCTTCGCCGAGACCGAAAATGAAGCGGATCGCGATCAGCGAGGCGAGTGACCACGCAAGACCCGTCATCAACGTGAACAGCGACCAGAACGCGACCGATACGACGATGACCTTTTTGCTGCCCCAGCGGTCGGCGATCCATCCGCCGGGAATCTGCATGGCGGCGTAGCTGATGTAGAACGTGCTCATGACGAAGCCGAGCGCGGCCGCACCGAGGTGGAGTTCGTTGCCGATGGCGACGAGCGACAACGCGATCGCCGAACGGTCGATGTAAGAGATGCCGTAGCCGAGATAGAGCAGCGCAAATACCGCGAGGCTGGCGCGCCTGCTTTTATTGGGGTCGATCATGGTGAGCATCTGCCGATAGAGAAAAGCCGGAGAAAGAACCGGGCCCGCGTCGGCCGCGCCGAGCCCTCCCGCCGCGGCTAGTCGGACTGATCCTAAGTAGCCGCAAATACGCCGACAAGTGACATATTCAGATGCCTTCGTTCGCGAAAGCTCATCGGAGAAGCGGGATCGACAGATGGTCCTGGCGTGCAGCGTTCTGTCTAATATCGAACGAACGCGCACCATCACTCGGGCTGGACGTACATGAAGGAGGGGCTTTTGGAGTATTCGATTTCGGTCTGACGTTGGGCGGCGCGTGCACTGCCAAAATCGCAAAGAATCTTGCGGTGACGCAGATCGCGGCCACGACGAAGCACAAGACAAGGCCGTGATGAACGAGGGGGCTGAATTGTGCCGTCACACCGCAATATTGTTGCGCCGCAGGGAACGCGCTCCCTCATGCGCGGCGAGTACGAACAGAATTCCGATGGTGCTGCCGAGCGCCACATCGATGAGGCGTGCGTCCGCGCAGAGCCAGGTGTGGCCCGAAATGACGATCGCGGCCCCATGCATCGCACACCGCACACCGAACGCCACCACGTAGCGGTGGAAAGCAACGAGCTCCAGCGCGATCGCGATCTCGACCGCATTGGCGAGCGCGTGGCTATGCGGCAAAAGCATCGCCACCAGCACGCCCGCCGGCACACCGACAATGGTGCCCGCCAGGCGGTCACGCCACTTTGAGCGTGCCGATTTCCAATCACCTGTCACAACGCTGAAGGCTGACCAGACGAACCACTCCTGATAGGGCATCGGATGCAAAGCGGCCAGGGCCGATGCCAATCCCACCGCGAGCACCCCGGCAACGATCGCCTCACGCAGCCCCGGTGAAGGCGGCTCGCTGATCAGCCTTAGCGCCAGCCAGCCGCGCTCGGAGCGTGGTTCACCCTGCGTGGCGTAGCTGACGATCGAGGCGACAATGACGGGCAGCGTTGCGGCCAGCGCGTAGGGCATGGCCTCTATGCCGGCGTTCAGATACGCATGGCCATGCGCCCCGCGCGCCGTTTCGCAGCCGAAGTACATGACGGGAATAAACGCAAAAAAGCCGGTCCAGCGCATCTCGCTGCCACCGGCGAGCAAGCTCGCACATGCGGCCGCAAGCAGCACAGAGACGCCGATATACGCGGCGGGTGTGCCATAAGAGGCGGTCACGGCGACGAAGGCCACGCCAATCGCGAGCGCGTAGAGCACGGCACCAAGCGGCGCCAGACGTCCGCGCTCTACCGCCACAAACGCAGACACAGTGACGACCGGTACGCTCAACCACTTGGTGTCACCCGTCACCCACTCGACGATAAAGATCGGCACGAGCAACGCGGCTGCGCGCAACAACATATTCCAGTTAATCAAGCGACTCAGCATTTCCCGACGAATTTCTGTAGCGATGGGAGTGCCGCCAGGCGTCCGTTGATACGGTCGCTGCAACGGTACCTTGCAAACGGATTCGGTGCCCTGCCGCGTGCCAGCACGTGACGCGGGTAGCGCGACGGGCGCCGAAACGACGGTCGAGGTTTACGCTGGAAACGCAATCGTGAAGTTGCGTTTTGCGCTGTTTCATGTGCCCACGCTCCCAAATTGTGAGCTTGTCTGCATCTCGCCGCCCTCGATCGCAATGCCTGCCGGTGGCTTCGACATATACCGCGGTGAGGCTGAAAGGGATGGCGGCATTGGACGTGCCGACCATTCGAAGGCGGTCCCGCAACGACGATCAAACAGCCCATGCACGCCGCGCGTGGGCATGGCGCGGATTCTCCGTGTCTCGACTGCAGTCGGGTGCATTTCAACAACCGGCGGTTACTCGAGGGTTTCAGTTTCCGGCTGGATAAGTTGCAACTGAAACGGTCCCTTGTTCCCGTTGCTGAATTTCCGCGCGTGTGGCATGCAATGAGTGAAAAGCAGGTCGATCGATTAGCGCAATTCTCCTTTACCGCGCCGGGTATTCTATTGTCGATCGACATGGCTGCAACATGGTGAGCGTAGGGGGCGGATTTCCCACGGTACAACCCCCGCTGCGCTAGAGCGTGCAACAACTCCGATAGCATTTCTGGCTGAAGCTTTTACAAGCCGTTTCATGAACAATCCCTTCACTGCGACGCCGAATGACGCTCATACTCGCCACGCGCTATTCGTGGAGGTGGGCCTCGCAAGCGCGCTTGCCGGTGTGGCCGGTGCGCTCAACGTCATGGGCTTCATGATCGCCGGTGTCTTTTCGGCCAATATGACCGGCAACGTCACGTCGCTGGCCGACCAATTCGGCGGCGGTGATGCTGGGCACGGAGTGCGCTACCTGACGATCGTGCTGCTGTTCGTTGCCGGCGCGACGTTCGCCGCACTGATGCTCGAACTGGTCGGATCGCATCGGCGTGCCCGCGCATGCATAGCCATCCTGGTGGCCGAGGCGTTATTGCTCGTGGCGCTCGATGGCGCGGACCACCTCGCGAGCACGCATCGGGCCGACATAATGGTTTATGGCCTGAGCTTCCTGATGGGGCTGCAAAATGCGATGGCCGCCCGCGTTTCGCATGCACGGTTGCGCACTACGCACGTGTCCGGTACATCGACCGATATCGGCGTGGGGGTGGGCGTGATCATCGCACAGTTATGCAAGCGCGGAAGTTTGTGCCAGGAGGGCGGCGAGCTCCAGGACTTGCTCCTTCGCGTTGCTACGGTAGGGGCTTTTTGCCTGGGCGGCCTGACAGCGGCGGTCATCTATCCGTATATCGGGGAGCGGATAGTCATCCTCGCAGCTTTGGTACTGCTCGGTTACGGCGTGCCTTGCCTGTTCCAATATACGCGAGTGCGATAGTCGGACGTGCGACAGCAGGCAAGGCGTCGATCATGGCGCATTTTTTTAAAATCGATCCGTAGTGGCAGTTAGCGCGCCGTGACCGTACCGGGGCGCCTGGACCTAGTCCTGCAGGCGGATCTCGATGCGGTCTTCGAGGCCTGCCGCCTTCACGCGTGCGGTGGCGAGATCGAACTGGTTCTGCGAGAGCGTCACGCCCACGCAGCGCGCGCCGAACTTCTGCGCCGCGCGCAGCACGAGCGCGCCCCAGCCGCAGCCGATGTCGAGCAGCGTCTGGTCTTCCTTGAGCGAGGGTGTGGTCGTTCTTCTTCAACTGCGCAGGGGCGAGGTCTTCGTCGCCAGGAGGTCCTCGTTGTTTTGGCTTTCGTCGATACTCGCCGGTTGGTGGGTAATTCGGGAGGGCAGGATGCGATTTGTTCACAGCGTAGTGGCGGGTCGCCAGTGACGCTGTCCCCCTTGCGCAAAGCTGATTTTTCGTTGGCGCCGTTCTGGCCGGACGTCAACCTATCTATAGTGACGTTGACGCTGTGGCTTTCTGTCACACACGGGCGAGAGCTCGCCGAATTCCGATCGTGACTCGCAGCACTTCGATATTCCGCGTTGTACCCAGCATCCAACCGCACTCCGTCACTTCAACTGCTATTCCCGATTCGAAATCATGCGTCCGTCCCCACTCCACGCGCGGCTGTCGCGCCTCACCGGGTTATCTTTGCAAACACGCGTGTTGCGCCGCACGTTGCCCGCAGTCGTTCTCTCGGTCACAAGTGTCACTTCGTTCGCGCAGGTCGCCCCGCCGAACGTGCTCGCGCGCTCGTGGGTCATCATGGACGAGAGCGATGGCCAGGTGCTTGCCTCGGCCAATGCCGATGCGCGAATGGAGCCGGCGTCGCTCACGAAGCTCATGACTGCCTACTTGACATTTCGGGCGCTGCAGTCGAAGAAGATTGCCTTGAATCAGACGGTGCTCCCCAGCGATGCGGTTCGCGCAGTGGGCTCCGACCAGTCGCGCATGTTCATTTCGCCGAACAAGCCGGTTACCGTGCAGGACCTCCTCTATGGGTTAATCGTCCAATCGGGTAACGACGCAGCCATTGCGCTCGCCGAACTGGTCGGCGGCAGCCAGGCGCAGTTCGTCGAGATGATGAACGCAGAGGCACAATGGATCGGCATGGTCCACACGCATTACGCGGACGTCAACGGCATGCCGGAACCGGACCACTATTCGACAGCCGACGATCTCGCGCGGCTGGCGGCGCGTCTGATTTCCGATTTTCCGGAGTACTACCCGATTTTCTCTGTCAAGACGTTCACCTACGACAACATCCGGCAGCCTAATCGCAATCGTCTGCTGTGGCTCGATCCGACGGTGGACGGCCTCAAAACCGGGCACACGCAAGCCGCTGGCTATTGCCTCATTGCGAGCGCGAACCGCACCGAGCCCGGCGCCGCCGGTGCGACGAGGCGCGTGATTATCGTCGTGATGGGAGACCCCAGCGGGGCTGACCGCGTGCGTGACAGCATGAAACTGCTCGACTTCGCCTATCACGCGTTCACGCAGGTACGGCCATGGCAGCCGGGACAGGCCGTACAAACGGCGCGTGTCTACGAGGGGACGAGCCTGTCCGTAACGGTCGGTGTTTCAGGTGATCTTGCAGCAACGGTGCCGATGGGCACGGGCAGCAAAATCGTTTCGCGTGTCACCCTGAGTACGCCCTTGATCGCGCCGCTCGCCGCTGGACAGCGTGTCGGCAGCGTCGCGCTTATCGACGATGGCAAGGTGCTTGCGCAGGCGCCGTTGGTCGCGCTCGAAGCCGTGCCGCAGGCGGGACTCGCAAGCCGGCTTTGGGATTCGGCGCTGCTTCGGGTCGGTTCGAAGACGTAAGCGGCGACGGCTGATTCGCAAGTGCCATTATGGACAGAATCTGGGAGGCGGTCTGCATGCTATCTTTCGAGTTGAAGACGGCTCTTCAGGCGCGAACGGAAAGCTCGGCAATTGCGGCCTGCGCGATCGCTCTTGATGCGCAACGACGGCGGGGCGCGGACGTGCCGGACTGCTTGCGCCGATATCGGGAGACATAGAGTGAAATGGCGCATTTCTGGCCTTATATGCGTGGCCATGTTGGCGACAGCGCCGGTAGCACGCGCGCATGAAGCGATACGTGTCGCATATGCCGGCTCGATGGGCGTGGTGATGGACGAAGCGCTCGGGCCGGCCTTTGCAAATAGGAACGGCGTCGATTACGAGGGCCAAGGTGAAGGCGCTTACGGCATGGCTCGGCTGCTGGCGTCGAGAAAGCAGGTTGCCGACGTGTTCGTCTCGATCACGTCAGGTCCGATCGAGATCCTCGAGGCAGCGAACCTGGTCGATCGCGCGCTTCCCGTCGCCAGCACGGGCATGGTGATCGCTTTCAATCCGAAAAGCCCGTTTGCGAAGCAGATGGAAGCGGCGAGGGCGGGGCATGGCTCGCCGTGGTGGGGGGTGCTCCAATCTCCGGGTTTGCGCTTTGGTCGAACGGATCCGCAGTTCGATCCCCAAGGGCAGAACATCATCTTCACTGTGGAACTGGCGGAAAGGTACTACGGACAGCCTGGTCTTGCCCGGAGAATTCTAGGCGCCACGGAGAATCCGCAGCAAGTCTTTGCGGAAGGGGGGTTGCTCTCGAGGCTGGAGGCGGGGCAAGTCGATGCCTCTTCCGGCTATCGGAGCGCGGTGATTTCCGCGAAGCTCCCCTACATTGCACTTCCGGACGAGATCAACCTCAGCAATCCCGCTGACGCCCGCCGGTGGTACGACACGGTTTCGTTCAAGCTCGCCGGCACGGCCAGTGCTCCGCGCACACTCTCCCCGCAACCGCTGGTCTTTTACGCTGCCGTGCTCAACAACGCGCCGCATCCCCAACTCGCGCAAGCATTCATCGACTTCATGCTGAGTCCTGCGGGGCAAGCAATCTTCCATCAGAAAGGGTACGACGCACCAAAGGGCAGCGCCCTGAACAAGTAAGGCCCAATCGCGGAATGAAACCTGTTCGATCGAAGATGGCTCGCGCGGGATGGTTGAGCCTGACGCCCGCATTGGCGCTGCTGGCTCTCCCGCTCGTCTGCCTCGTCGGCGAGACGCAGTTCAACGATCTTCACGCGGCTTACGGCGACTGGCGGGCCGTTGGCGTGTCGCTCCGGTTGAGCGTCTGGGCGATCATCGTGATCGTGATCGTCGGTACGCCACTGTCGATCTGGTTGGCACGCAGCCAATCGCGGCTCACGCGATACGTCGACATTCTGGTTTTCTACTCGATGCTCATCCCATCGCTCGCCATGGGCATCCTGCTCGTCTCAGCATATGGTCCCTATGGACCGCTCGGACGGCTTTTCGCAGAGATTGGCGTCTCACTGAACAATAATGCCAGTTCATTTGTGCTTGCACAGGTCTATGGCGGCCTTGCCTGGTACGTGACTTCGGCACGGACGGCTTTTGAGAACGTGGCGCCCGAATTCGAAGAAGCGGCGTACGATCTGGGCGCACCGCCTTTGACGACGTTCTTCAGCGTGACGTTGCCACTTTCCTCGCGGGCCATCGTGACCGCTGTGTTGTTGGCATGGGTTCGTATCGTCGGCGAATTTGGAATCGTTGCGGTTTTCTCATACTTTCCGCAGGGTATCCCAGTCGAGCTGTTCGTTGACCTGCAAGATAGTGGAATCCAGGCCGTATACGTCCTGACGTGGATATTGCTGTTGCTGATGCTGCCGTTTCCCTTTGTCGTGACGTGTGTTCTTCAGCGAGTGAGGACGCAGCAGCAGCGGTGAATCGAGCGCTGCTTTACCCGCCGGTCACCGGTGGAAAAAATGCGATCTCGCTGTCCTCGCGCACGACAAATGAGCCGGCGACCATTTCGTGGTTGACGGCTGTACGTACCCGGCGGCCTTCGGGTAAGGCTGCGGCCATCCGGGCGTTGCGCGAGGCCAGCCGCGCCCGCAGCGCGTCGATCGTGAACTGCGGCGCGTCGACATCGACGACTTCCTGCTGCATGCCGAGCTGTTCCCGGATGCTCGCAAAATACTTGATGGTGAGTCTCATGATTGGGTTCCGGTTGTCGCCGGCGGCGCGGGAGCCTCAGCCCCAGCGCAGCATGGCTTGTTCGTCATGTGCTCTGGCTTCTACCCATTCGGATGTGCCGTCACGGCTGACTTCTTTTTTCCACAGCGGTGCGTGCGTTTTCAGAAAGTCCATCACGAACTCGCACGCTCCGAATGCGCAAGCGCGATGCGGCGCGGCGACAACCACGCATACGACGGCATTGCCGAGGGCGACGCGGCCGACCCGGTGAACGACCTTGATGGCATCGACCTTCCATCGTGCATTGGCTTCTTCGACTATGCCCCATAGCGAGTGCTCGGTCATGCCGGGATACTGCTCGAGTTCGAGCGCGACGACGTCGTCGGAATCACCGCTATTGCGGACGACCCCGACGAAATTGACCACGGCCCCCACGTTCGGGTTGCGCATGATCGGTGCAATCTCCGCCTGAATATCGATCGGCTGATGCTGGATACGTACTTCGAAGCCGGCTGCTATGCCGATGCGGGGCTGCGTGTTCTCGGAGTGAGACGGGATGTCGGGCAGGGCGCCCTGCGAGGGTCTGACAGGCGTCATAATCCTTCCTCCTGTAGCGGGTCGTGAAGCGCGTGGCAACGTTCAGCCGCCTACGAGCGACATGCGCACTGTCGGCCACACTTTGCCGGTGGCCGATTTGCGCCGCATCCAGCGCAGTTCCGAGTACCGGTCATCACGGGCGTTCCAGCTTGCGCGAATGGATTCGGCCAACTGCTCGACGGTCACGGCGTCGCCGAGCCAGGGATTGAGGTCCGTTCCGTGCATGGCGAAGAGGCAGGTATAGAGTTGACCGTCGGCGGATACGCGCGCACGGGAGCACGCGCCGCAAAAAGGCGCCGAGATGCTCGAGATGAATCCGACTTCGCCGCTGCCGCTCGCATGCCGATACTTGACGGCGGTCGCCCCTTCCCGTTCGGCCGCGAGCGGCACGAGAGGAAATTCGGACTCCACGATGGCTCGTATCTCCCGCGCCTTGAGCACTGTCGCGTTAGACCAGTCGAAAGCACCGCCGACGTCCATGTACTCGATGAAGCGTACGGCGACACTCGTGTTCCTGAACAGACGCACGAGCGGAAGGATCTGGCTGTCATTGACGTCCCGCTGGATCACCGCGTTCACCTTGACGGGAGCGAGGCCCACGGCTTGCGCCTGCTCTATGCCGTCGAGGATGCGCGTCACGGGCAGATCGACGTCGCTCATGTGCCGGAATACCCCTTGATCGACAGCATCGAGGCTGACCGTGACGCGGCCGAGGCCCGCATCGCGCAGAGCGCGTGCCCTGCTGGCGAGCAGCGAGCCGTTTGTCGTCATTGCGATGTCCATGGGCTTGCCGCTCGCTGCCGTGAGGCGCGCGAGGCGCTCGATGAGCGCTTCGAGTCCGCGCCGCAGCAACGGTTCGCCGCCGGTGATGCGGATTTTCTCGACGCCAAGAGACGCGAATGCCCGTGCGAGCTTGACCATTTGATCGAAGGAAAGGCGCTCTGATGCCCGCAGAAAGGGGTAGTCCGCGTCGAACACGTGACGAGGCATGCAGTAGGTGCAACGGAAATTGCATTGATCGATGACGGACAGGCGCAGATCTCGCAGGGGACGTCCGAGCCTGTCGAAGGCCGGCGCAGCGATGCGGGGCAGTCCGTCCGACGACGGTCCGGCGGCGATGAGTGGCTCGGCGATGGCGTTCATGATCTCTTCACATTAGCGGGCAGATGACTAGTGCTTGACCGGCACGACCTTCCCGCGGAACAGATGGTATTGGTACAGGTTATAGCCGACCATGATCGGGAACACGATGCCAATCCCACATAGCATGAAGGTGAGCGTCGTGCTGTCCGATGCCGCAGCGGCGACGGTGAGCTGACCGGGCACGATGTAGGGGAACAGGCTGATCGCGAGGCCCGCGAAAGAGACCACGAACAGGATCGTGGCGCCGACGAATGGGCCATGCTCTCCGCGCATGTGAATCGCGTAGAGCACGTAGAGAAACGCGAGTGCGGCCAGCACGCCCAGCGCGATCAGCAGGTGGAACACGCCGGTTTCCTGCCAGCGCGTCACGCCCACCGGGCTTAGCTTCAACGTGGCGAACGACACCACCAGCGCGGCCGCCACGGTCGTGAACACAGAGACAACGGCATAGCGGCGCGCCGACGTTTCGATTGCACCCGTCGTCTTCTTTACGAGCCAGGTCGCGCCGAGCAGGCAGTAGCCGGACACGACGCCGATCGCCGTGACCGCCACGAAGCCGAGGTTCGTGGCGCCGGGCACGAAGCCGGTCAGTATCTTGCCGAGCACGATGCCTTGCGATATCGCCGCGAGCAGGCTGCCGATGCCGAACACGCGGTCCCACACGGTCTTGCTGGAGTGTGCGGCATGACGAAACTCGATCGCCGCGCCGCGCATGATGAAGCTCGCGATCAGCAGCATCACCGGAACGTAGAGGTCCGAAAGAATCATCGCGTAGGCCTCGGGGAACGCCCCGAAGAGCGCGCCGCCGAGCGCGACAAGCCAGGTCTCGTTGGCGTCCCACACATGGCCAATGGACTGGATCATCAGGTCGCGGTCGCTTTCGCGGCGGCGCAGTAGGGTGAGCACGCCCACGCCGAGGTCGAAGCCGTCCGTGACGACGTAGAGCACGAGCATCAGGCCGATGAGCCCGAACCACGCATGGCTTAGCAGGTCTTGAGTTGTTGAGGGAGGCATGATGACTTCCTGTGGTGAATGCGAAGCGGCGGATGCGTCGTCGCTCAGTAGTCGACGGCGTGCGCGGCGCTCTGGCGGGCAGGCTCGGCCGGCGGCATCAGGCCGAGGTCGGGGCCGCGGCGCAGCCAGCGGCGAGCGAAGACGAAGAACGACGTTATGAGGATGACGTAGAAAGCAGCGAACATGATCATGCTGCCCGAGATGGCGCCGGCCGGAATCGCGGAGGCGGACTGGCTCGTGCGCAACAGGCCATAGACGAGCCACGGCTGGCGGCCCACTTCGCGCACGATCCAGCCGCACTCGACCGCAATGTACGGCAGCGGGATCGCCAATACCCACGCGAGCAGCAGCTTGCGTCGCGCCAGCAGCGCCTCAAGGCGGCCACGTGACTTGCGCAGCGCGTAAAGCGTCCAGAAGGCGAGCACCATGAACAGGAAACCCACACCGGCCATGACCCGGAACCCGTAGTAGAGCAGAGGAATCATCGGCGGCTGCTCGGCCACGGGAATGTCCCTCAGGCCCTTGATCTGGCCGTGCAGGCTGTGCGTGCCGAGGAGGCTTAGCAGGCCTGGCACTTCGAGCGACCAGTCGTTGCGTTGCTGGGCGGCGTCGGGCCACGCGAGGAGCGACCAGCTTGCACCGGTGCCCGGTGCGTTGGTTTCCCAGTGGCCTTCGATCGCTGCACCCTTGGCCGGTTGCGTGGCAAAGACATCCACGCCGCTGGAGTCGCCCAGCCAGATCTGCACGGGAGCCACGAACGCGAGAAGCAGCAGCGCGAGCTTGAAGGAGCGCACGAAGAAGGCCGGATCGCGGCGCTTGAGCAGGTAGTACGCCGAGATGCCCGCCACCACCACAAGGCCGGTTTCGAGCGCGGCAAACCACATGTGCGAGGTGCCCCACGGCATGTCCGGGCTGAAGATCGCTTTCACGTAGTCGGTGACGACAAGCTTGCCGTTGACTTCGGCGACGCCGCTCGGCGTTTGCAGCCATGAGTTCGCGACCATGATCCAGAACGCGGACAGCGAAGAGCCGAGTGCGACCATCGCCGTGGCGAACAGGTGAACGCCCTTGGGAACACGCTCCCATCCCAGCATCATGATGCCGACGAAGCCGGCTTCGAGCATGAAGGCCATCGCGCCTTCAAAGCCGAGAATGTTGCCGAAGAACTGACCGGTGTATTCCGAAAACGGCCCCCAGTTGGTGCCGAACTGGAACTCCATGGGGATCCCGCTCACGACGCCGACGGCGAAATTGAGCAACAGAAGCTTGCTCCAGAACCGCGCGTGGCGGTACCAGACGACATCGCTGGTCTTGACCCAGAGTATCTCGACAACGAGCAGAAAAGCGGACAGGCTGATCGTGAGAATCGGCCAGAGTATGTGGAAGATCGCGGTCATCGCAAACTGGCCGCGCGCCAGATCAAGGGCTTCGACAGACATGGTCATCACCTGGGAAGTTGAGAGCCGCTGTGCGGCCCGAATGGGAGCGGCACTGCCCGGCAAGAGGAATCAAAAGCTGGCAGGACCGGCGGTTCGGCCGAACGGTGCAGCAACACCGGAATCGACTTCGAGGTCGGCGTGTTGCAGATGTCGCCCACGCTCGCGAGCGGTACGAGCGGGTTCGTCTCGGGGTAGTAGGCGCCGATGCAGCCGCGCGGGATGTCGTACTCGACGAGCCGGAAGCAATTCGCGCGGCGTTCGATGCCGTCGTCCCAGACCGTGGTCATGTCGACCCAGTCGCCGTTGCGCATGCCGAGCATGGCGATGTCGGCCGGGTTGATGAACACGACGCGGCGCTGGCCGAACACGCCTCGATAGCGGTCGTCGAGCGCATAGATGGTGGTGTTGTACTGGTCATGCGAGCGCGTCGTCATGAGCGTCATCAGGCGTTCGCCGTGCAGCGCTCTTGCGCGGGCGATCGGCGTGTCCTGCTGCACGGCGTGTACGATGAAGTTCGCCTTGCCGCTTTCGGTCTTCCAGTCGCGCTCGCGCGAGGCGACGCGCAGATGGAAGCCGCCTGGTTTCTGGATGCGCTCGTTGTACTGGTGGAACCCGTCGATAACCTGCTCGATGGCGTCACGAATCTTCGCGTAGTCGCCGGCATAGGCGAGCCAGTCTACCTTGCGGTCGCCGAGCGTCGCGTGCGCGATGTTCGCGACGATGGCCGTCTCTGACATCAGGTTCGGCGAAGCGGGCTTGTTCATGCCGTACGAGATATGCACCATGCTCATCGAGTCCTCGACGGTGATGCCCTGGGCGATACCGTTTTGCACGTCGATTTCGGTGCGGCCCAGCGTCGGAAGAATCAGTGCGTCCGTGCCGTGGACAAGATGGCTGCGGTTGAGCTTCGTCGTGACGTGCACAGTGAGCTTGCACGAGCGCAGCGCGTCGAAAGTGCGCGGGGTGTCCGGCGTCGCCATGGCGAAGTTGCCGCCGAGACCTATGAACACTTTCACTTTGCCTTCCAGCATGTGCTCGACCGTCTCGACGACATCGAGGCCATGCTCGCGCGGCGGTTCGAAGTCGAAGACCTCGCCGAGCCGGTCGAGGAATGCCTGCGCAGGCTTCTCCTCGATACCGACGGTACGGTTGCCCTGCACATTCGAATGGCCGCGCACGGGACACAGACCGGCCCCCGCGCGGCCGATGTTTCCGCGCATCATGAGGAGGTTGGAGAGCATATGCACGGTCTGCACCGAATGCTTGTGCTGCGTGATGCCCATGCCCCAGGTGGCAATCACCCGCTCGCCGTTCGCATAGGTACGCGTCAGGCCCTCAATATCTTCGCGCGCGACGCCGGACTCCGCTTCGAGCAGCGGCCAGCTTTCGTTGCGCAGGTCGTCGGCGAAGGCGTCGAAGCCGAGGGTGTGCTGGTTGATGAAGTCGAGGTCGAGCAACCGTTGCGCGCCGTTCTCGATCGCTTTGTCGTCGAGTTCGATGAGATGCTTGGCGACGCCCTTGATCAAGGCGAAGTCGCCGCCGAGCTTCGGCTGGATGAACATCGAGGCAATCTTCGTGCTGCTGAATGTCAGCATTTCGACTGGATGCTGGGGGCTCGTGAAGCGCTCCAGGCCGCGCTCCCGCAGGGGATTGACCGACACGATGGTGGCGCCGCGGCGCGATGCTTCTCGCAGTTCGCCGAGCATGCGCGGGTGGTTCGTTGCGGGGTTCTGCCCGAAGATGATGATGGTGTCGGCCAGTTCGAAGTCGTCGAGCGTGACCGTGCCCTTGCCAATGCCAACCGTTGCAGGGAGGCCGCGGCTCGTCGCCTCGTGGCACATGTTCGAGCAGTCGGGAAAGTTATTCGTGCCATACATGCGCACGAATAACTGATAGAGGAACGCGGCTTCGTTGCTCGCACGACCCGAAGTGTAGAACGCCGCTTCG
This sequence comes from Paraburkholderia sp. BR14312, assembly GCF_040948675.1. Classification (NCBI taxonomy): domain Bacteria; kingdom Pseudomonadati; phylum Pseudomonadota; class Betaproteobacteria; order Burkholderiales; family Burkholderiaceae; genus Paraburkholderia; species Paraburkholderia sp. BR14312. Next base: position 42,776 of record NZ_JBFPKI010000018.1, on the reverse strand, counting down.
TCGGGCGAGTCGAGCTGGTTTAGATGCTTCGCGACGAGTGCGAAAGCGTCGTTCCAGGCGATGGGCCGGTAGCGGTCCGTGACGGCGTCGTACACCATCGGGTCGGTCAGCCTGCCGTGCTGCTCGAGCTCGTAGTCGGTCTGCTTCATCAACGATTCGACCGTGTGCTCTTCGAAGAACGACGGCGTGACGCGTTTGGTCGTGGCTTCGGCGGCTACGGCCTTCACGCCGTTCTCGCAGAATTCGAAGGTCGAAGCGTGCTGGCGGTCGGGCCACGCACAGCCAGGGCAGTCGAAACCGTCCGGTTGGTTCTGCTTGAACAGGGTGCGGTAGTTGCCGCCCGCAACGCGCTCCTTGATCAGATTGACGGCAACGTACTTCAACGCACCCCACCCGGCGGCGGGGTGGTGATACGCCTCGATTTTGCCCTTTGGCTTTGTCTGGTCCATGACTTTCGTTCCGTAGACTTCGCGCAGGCCGCCCAGCGTTTTCTGGCCAATGCCGCGCACTGCGATTGGATGGCCCAAGCTTAAGAGCAGAAGCACTGCATCGAGGCACACAGATTCCACCGGCTTGCTAGAGTACAGTTGCGCGCGCGCCGGAACATTTCAAGTGAAACACGCGCGCGGATCGAGGAGTAAAGAAGTGAATCTTTATGAGCAACTCGCCGACGACATCGAAAATCTGATACGCAAGGGTGTATATCGGCCGGGGGATCGTGTGCCATCGGTGCGGCAAGCGAGTCAGCAGCATCGCATCAGTATTACGACGGTGATTCGCGCGTACGTGCTGCTGGAAAGCCGGGGCTTGCTGGAGAGCCGCCCACAGTCGGGCTACTTCGTGAGCCTGCGCGTGGCCGAGGGCGATCGCCACGCCGATGAGTTGCGCCCGACACGGCCCATTGCCGTGTCGGCGTCCGTCGACGTGAGCCGGCTCGTGCTTTCGACGCTGCGCTCGATCGCCATCGACGACGCCATTCCGCTCGGCTCGCCTTATCCCGATCCCGAGCTCTTTCCTTTTGACAAGCTCAATCGCTATGCGGCAGCCGTAGGTCGCAACAAGGCGCTATGGGGCGTAACGAACGCTTTGCCGCCGGGCAGCCCGGAACTCTTGCGGCAGATCGCCCGGCGCTACCTCGAGAACGGCATGGCGGTCGATCCGCACGAAATCATCGTGACCGTGGGTGCAACGGAGGCGATCAATCTGTGCCTGCAGGCCGTCGCGAAGCCGGGCGATGTCGTTGCGGTCGAGTCGCCGACGTTCTATGCCATGCTGCACGCCATCGAGCGAGCCGGCATGAAGGCGATCGAGGTCGCGACGAACCCGGAGTACGGCATCGACATCGACGAGCTCGCGGCAATCATCCGGGAACAACCGATCGCGGCCTGCATGGCAATGCCGAATTTCCAGAATCCGCTCGGCTTCAAGATGCCCGACGAGCGCAAGCGCGCGCTAGTGGAATTGCTGTCGGGTGCGGATGTGCCGCTTATCGAAAACGGCGTCTATAACGAGCTCTATTACGGCGAATCGCATCCGAGCACGCTTAAATCGTACGACAAAAAGGGCATGGTGCTGCACTGCGCTTCGTTTTCGAAAAGCCTCACATCGGCGTACCGCATCGGCTGGGCGCTGCCTGGCCGCTACCGCGATCAGGTAGAAAAGCTGAAGTTCCTCAATACGTTGGCGACCCCGGTGATTCCGCAACTGGCGATCGCGGAGTTTCTCGAGCGTGACGGCTATGAGCATCACCTGCGGCGCGTGCGCAAGCAATATGCGCAGCAGGCCAACCTGATGAGAGCGATGGTCATGCGGTTTTTTCCGGCCGGCACGCGCATTTCGAGCCCGGCAGGCGGCTATGTGCTGTGGGTCGAGCTGCCTTCCAAAGTCGATTCGATGAGACTCTATCAGCTTGCGCTGGAAAAACGTATCACGATCGGTCCCGGCTATATGTTTTCAGTTTCGGACAGCTATCGGAATTTCATCCGCCTGAACTACAGCAGTCCGTGGTCGAGCGAAATCGAGCAGGCGGTCATAACCGTCGGCAAGCTGGCGACGGCATGTGCGCGTTGAAGGCGGTTGCGGCGAGCATTGCCGTAACTTTGGGGCGATCGTGAGGAATAGCATCCGAATGCGGCGAGCGTAGCGCGAGAGGGAAACGGATTGCGCGATGGCCGCGCAACCCGTTCCTTGCAATGCCGCGACGCCTGGCATCGCAGCACCCCCAAACCGCAACGATGCGTGCGTTCAGAAGCGGTGCTTGAGGCCGACGGCTACAACGACCTGCTGGTTGCCCGTAGCCGGTGTCAGCGTATACACGCCAGCGTCGAACGCCGAGATGCCATTGCCACCGCCCACGCGCTGATAGACCCCCTCGAGGTACACATCAGTACGCTGCGAGAACAGATAATCCGCCTGAGCCGTGACCTGGTTCCAGTGCGGATGGGCGTTGCCGTTCGACGACGTGAACGAGGCCGTCGTGTACATATACGACGCGCCGAGGCTGAAGTCGGGGCGCACGAAGTAGCGTCCGTTGACCTCGAAGTTGTCGAACTTGATGTCGTTGCCCGCGCCGTTCGACGGCCCAGGCAGCGCGCCGTTGCTCGTGCTGCCGCCGAACCAGAGGCTCGAAACGCTCTCGGTCGACGAATGCGTCCAGAGAAGGCCAACGGTCGACTTGCCGAACGCGTAGTGCGCGCCCAGGCCGTAAATCCGCTGCAGGCCGCCTATCGTCAACGCATCGCCATCGCCCGTGCTGACTGCGCCGTTCGCATTCTGGGCATTCGTGTTGCGGTTGATCTGCATGTACGCCGCCGCGAGGTTCAGCGGCCCGAGCGCGTAGCTCAGGCCGGCACTGTAGGCGTTGTTGTTCGAAACCTCGCCAGCCTGGTTCGAAAACGCGTACATCGCGCCGAACTTCAGCCCGTTGAACTCGACGCTGCTGAACTTCACGGAGTTGTTGAGGCGCAGGTCGTTGTTGAGGTTGTCATTGTCATACGGGTGCTCAGCGAGATTGCCCGCGAAACCCGAGCCCGTCGCACTCAGCGGCGCAAGGTAGCTGACCATGAAGTCATACTGGCGGCCGAGCGTCAGCGTACCGTATTGCCTTGCGCTCAGACCAACCCATGCCTGGCGGCCGAAGAGGTCGCCGCCGTTCCTGAACGTTCCGTTCGCCGAATTGAAGCCGTTTTCCAGCCAGAAGACCGCGCTCAGCCCGCCGCCGAGATCCTCGCTGCCGCGCAGACCCCAGCGCGGTGTATAGACGCTTCCGGCAAACATCTGCCATTGCGTGCCGCCGCCTGCGGCAGGGTTCGCGGCGTTGGTGCGCGCGCTGCTGCTGTAGGCAACACTCGTGTCGATCAACCCGAACAATGTAACGCTGCTTTGCGCATGTGCGGCGCTGGCGACCACCATCGATACGGCGATGACGGCTATATTCCTGTACTTCATCAAGTTTCTCCGTTATTAGACCCGATTCCGTTCTGCGCAAAGAAACCGCTGCGCTTCAGGAAGGGCGGAGTATAGGAAGCGGAGAAAGGCCGAAGGCGCCGAAAACTGAAAGAGTGACGTGCCGGCATTCACGTCGTTCGTCATAAAAAAGTCATGGGCTGGAGAGCCCGCTCAGCGTACCAACGCTGCTCGAATGTGGCCGCAGAGGCGGCCACGTGCACGCGGCGTTGTCGAAGTGCAACGCCGCAGTCCTCACTGGTGAGGTTCGATGCCTGCTGCCATTTACTGTACGGCAACCAGACTTTGCGTCTCGACAGGATTCACCCAGCCCCAGTAGGTGCCGTAGTAGATCGAGTCCGCACTCGCGAGTGAGCCGTCCTGCTCGGCCTTGACGAGCTGGTGTTCGACGTCCCGCCGCGTCAGCGCGTGTTGCGTTGGGGCAGCGGCGTGGGTCTGGCTATCCTGAACGGTCTGCGCGTGAGCGCCCGCAGCACTGAACAAGGCGGCGAGTGCGATCACGACGGGCATTGTCGAACGAGTAAGCTTTTTCACTAGTACTCCCTGTATGTGGTTGCGAGGTTCAAAGTTCGCAAGGCGAATGCGTTCGCGAATGCGGCGAAGCTGAAAGACCGAATGTCGTGTCAGGCGGACAGCAGCACTTCGCGGTTACCGCACGCTAACGGGAGTTGGCGCAAAGCGTCCTCTTCACGTAATCGGGCTGGCCGCTGATCCCGGCATGACAGCCACGATGATATTTTGTGCGACGTATCGAAGGCCCGGCATGAAGGTGAAAAAGTGTTTAAAAAGGGGAGGCTTGGCACGAGGACTCGGGCCGCGGCTCGCACTCTAAATTTTTTTTAATGAAACCGGTTTTGGGTTTTTGTCGTCTGACCGGGTAGTCCGCGTGGGGCAATGCTCGATATTCGCGCTCCCTTTTTTGAACCAGCCCTTACGGGATGAACGCAAGCACCGAATATGGCATCATGTCCCCCTTCCGATAACTTGCCGCGCCAGGTGGTGCCGTACACCGTGGCGTCCGACCCGATCATGGCACGTGTACTCACGATCGAAGACGATGAAATCACCGCGAATGAAATCGTTGGCGAATTGAAAAGCCGCGGTTTCACGGTCGATTGGGCCGCGAACGGCCGCGACGGGGTTGCGCGCGCGATCAGCGACGAGTACGACGTGATTACGCTCGACCGCATGCTGCCGGGCGTTGACGGCCTGACCATCGTGACCACGATGCGCAGCATCGGCGTCCAGACGCCGGTCCTGATGCTGAGCGCGCTCGGCGACGTCGACGAACGCGTCCGCGGCCTGCGCGCGGGCGGCGACGATTATCTGACGAAGCCGTTCGACCCCGAGGAAATGGCCGCACGCCTCGAAGTGCTGCTGCGCCGCCGCCAGGCGCCCGCAACCCAATCCGAAACGACGTTGCGCGTGGGGCCGCTCGAACTCGATCTGATCTCGCGCAAGGCCCAACGTAATGGCGAAGAGATCGCGCTCTTGCCCACCGAGTATCGCGTGCTCGAATTCATGATGCGCCACGCCGGACAGACGATCACACGCACGATGCTGTTCGAGGCGGTCTGGGGGTATCACTTCGATCCGGGCACCAATCTCATCGACGTGCACATGGGCAGACTGCGCAAGAAGGTCGATCCGCCCGGCGCTCCCCCACTGCTCCAGACGGTGCGCGGTGCCGGCTACATCATGCTCGCGTGAGCGCAACACGTTGACAGAAATTTCTACTTCGACGCCGCCGGTCGGCGTAAGGGGGCGCTGGCATTCGGCGACCTTCCGGCTGCTGACGACCTATGCTGTGGTCTTTTCGTGCTCAGTCGCGCTGCTGCTCAGCTACATCGGCTGGACCGTGACGGCGGAGATGGAGCGCGAAACCGACGTCGTCATGGATTGGCAGTTGATCTACTTCGATTCGCTGCCCGACTCCGAATTGAACAACGCGATCTACCGCCGGATAGAACGCGAGCGGATGCATTCCAACTACTACGGTCTCTTTGCGCCCGATGGGTCCCACCTCGCGGGCGACGTGCTTGCGATGCCGTCCGGTGTACGGGCCGACCGCACGGGCGTAACGCTGCAACATTCGATGCAGATCGAGGGCAGCGGACCGTCGCCGGTCGTGCGTGCGATGGTCGAACGGCGCAAGGACGGTAAAACACTCGTCATCGCGCGCGACCTCACGCATATCCTGCACATCCGCAAGACCATCATCAACGCGCTCGTCGCGGGCGGGATACTGTGCCTCGCGTCGGGCGTCGCGGGCGGCCTCGCGCTGAGCATGCGGCAGATGCGGCGCGCGAGGGAGATCCGGCGCGTCACGCAGCGCATCGCGCAGGGCGACCTGGGGCAGCGCCTGCCGGTCGGCGGGCGCGACGAGCTGGATATGCTCGCGCACCTCGTCAATCGCATGCTCGACGACGTCGAGCGGCTGATGAATGAAGTGAAAGGGGCGTGCGACGGCATCGCGCACGACTTGCGCACGCCGCTCGCCCATGTCCGGACGCTCCTCTCGCACATCGCGGAGCGCACGAGCCGCGTGGACGACGCAGCGATCCACCACCTCGTGCGGCGCGCGCGCACCGAAACGGATGCGTTGCTCGACCGCTTCCGCGCGATGCTGCGGATCTCCGAGATCGGCACGCTGCAGCGGCGCGGCGGCTTCGGCGAGGTCGAGCTCGCGGCGCTTGTGCGCGAGGTCGGCGAGCTCTACGAGCCGCTTGCGGAAACCCGCGCGATCAACCTCACCGTGAACGCTGGCGGCACAGAGCCGGTACATGGCGACCGTGCCCTGCTGTTCGAGATGCTCAGCAATCTGATCGACAACGCGATCAAGTTCACGCACGATGGCGGCTCGGTGTCGATCACGCTGGCCCAGACGACGGCAGGGCCGCGCATCGACATCGTCGACAATGGCGCCGGCATCCCCGCGGAAGAGCGTGAAGCAGTGCTGCAGCGTTTCTACCGCAGCGAGCGGACGAGCCACCTTACAGGCTCCGGGCTCGGGCTCAGCATCGTGTCGGCGGTGATCCGCGTACACGACTTTACGATGCGCATCGACGACGAGAAGCCGGGCACGCGTGTGACGATCGAATGCTGGTCACGCACGCTTGCCTGATCAAATCGATACTGATTGCAGGACTGCAGGTCCAACCGAATGCGAGTTCTCTTCGCCGCGCCTTCGCATCCCGAATCCACGTGGCTTTTCAAGGCGCTCCAGGAAAGCGCGTATAGCCTCCAACGCGCCGACGACCTGCGCGACAGCATCTTTCTCGCACGCCATGAGGCGTACGACGCGATTGTCACGATGACGTTTGACCCGGCGCGGTACGCGGCGCTGCTCGGCTCCCTCGGCGAGCTGTCGGCGGTGGGTCGCGGCGCAGCGATCATCGTGTTGCTAGGGCTGGCGGCGGCGCAGGACCGCGCTCGGGTGCTGCGTGCGGGCGCTGATGCCTGCTTCTGCCAGCCCTATTCGTTCATCGAATTGCACGAGCGGATGCAGGCGCTGCGTCGCACGGCGCTCTCGCGCGCCGCGAATGTTCAGCCCGCCGCGGCGCCGTTGCTGCTCGATCCGCTGACGCGCGAGCTCGTCGATGGCGAGCGGCGGCTCGCCGTGACCCGGCGCGAGTACCTGTTGCTCGAATGCCTGATGCGCCAGTTCAACGCCCCCGTCCCGCGTGATCAGTTGACCCGCTACGCGTGGCCCGAGACGGGTGATGTCGACCCGTCGAACGTCAATCTGGTCGTCTCGCGACTGCGGCGCAAGCTCACGCAGCACCTGCCCGACGTCCACGTCCAAACCGTTAACCGCTACGGCTATCAGCTCAGCACGGCGCGTCGCTAGCGCCGGCGCATCGTTCCGCGCGGCCGCTCGCCGACGTCGAACATGAATAAAATTTCATGGTCCGGCAATCGGCTCGCAACGTTCCGCGCCAGCACGCGCGCCATAATTTCCTGATCGTGAAAGTGAAAGGAACAGGGACATGACCCGCCCGATGAGCATCGAACTGGTGAACGAATACGGCACGCCTGCAGTGTGCATCCGAATAGAAGGCGGAACCGCCATGCTGGAGAGCAGCGATGTCGACGCCGTGATCGAGCATCTCGCGATGCTTCGCGCGTCGATGCGTCCGGAGGTTCCGAGGAAACCCGCGCACTCGCACCAGTACCTGATCGAGATGGACCCGTGCTGGCACGCGGAGACGAGCCCGCTATTTGACGGCGTCGTACTGATGCTCCGGCACACCGGTATCGGCTGGGCCGGCTTTGCGATTCCACAAGAGAACCTCGAAAAGCTCACTGAGGTGCTGTCCAGCACAGCGAAGGCGGTGAAGGAAGCGCAGAGCGCAGAGCGCCTGGCGATGCTGCCTAACTGAAATTGATGCAGCTTGCCGGACCGGAATTATTTTGTTAAACAAACGAGTGAATTGCAGAGTGAGCCAACCGAGCCATCGTCGACATACCTATACTGCTCGTGCCGTCGCAATGCGTTAATGGAATGGACGCCCTGTCGGCGCTGCACTTGTTCATCATTATCCCTTTTGCGCGAGCCTGGCTCGCGCTTTTTTTGCCGGCAAGGTTCGGGAAATGCCTGTTGGATGGGAAACGACTCCGCAAACGTTCACGAATGCGATGCGAACTTAAAGAAGAATTAATCGGCCTGGCAGGATGGATTTAGTCTCGGTCGTCCATGATTCACCATGTCGAGCACACCTTCTGTCTAAGAGAACATGAATCAGTTACAAGCGATGCGGGTATTCACGCGCGTGGTGGACCTCGGCGGCTTTCATCTGGCCGCCAGGCAGTTGGGCATGTCGGCAGCTGCAGTCACGCGCAGCATCGGCATGCTGGAAGCGCATCTGAACATACGGCTGTTGAACCGCACCACACGGAGCCTCTCGCTGACGGAAATCGGCAAGGACTATCTGGAGGGCTGCCGCGAGATCATCGACAAGCTCGATGAAATGGAGTCGAACCTGATGGAGACCACGCGCGACCCGAGCGGCACGCTGCGGATCGCGGCGCCAATGACGTTCGCCGTGTCGGGCCTCGGGGAGCTGCTCGCCGCCTATCGCACGTTGCACCCCCGCATCGACTTCGACGTCACGACGTTCGACACGCACATCGACATGGTCGAAGGGGGCTACGACGTCTGCTTTTCCGACGGCCGGCGGTATGCCAGCGCAACACTGGTGAGCCGGCGCCTGACGAACATTGAGGACGTGGTCGTCGCGTCGCCGACGTATCTCGCACGGCACGATACGCCGCGCGATCCCTCGGCGCTTGGCGGGCATAGCCTGCTCGCCGTGTCCGACGGCTCGTCGCGCACGTGGGAGTTATCCAACGCGAACGGCGTCTATCGCGTGTGCACTGGGCGAGGCGTTAGCGCGTCGAGCAGCTCGATGGTGCGCGTGGCCGCGCTGAATCACATTGGCATCGCACTGCTGCCCGCTCCGCTTGTCGCCAATGATCTCGCGCACGGCACGCTTGTACGCGTGCTCGAGCAGTTCGATGTAAATGGGGGCCCGCGCGAGATTTCGATGCTCTACTCGGGGCGCACCAACCTGTCGAGAAAGGTCCGCAGCTTCATCGATTTCACGGTGAGCCAATATCGGACGCCCAACAAAACCGTTGCGTTGCGTGCGGTTGCCTGACCACGTGGATTCGCACATCGCATCAGGCGGTGACCTGACTGCGACATAACCCGTCTTCTTTTGCCCTGATATACAGCCCGACCCGAAAGGAACTTATTCGGAACGTGGGGTTAATGCGGTTTTTTTGGCTGCTTAGCCTCACCGCTTTTATCTGGATTCTCCCGTTGAGGATCTGTAAATATCAGGGAAAGAAGTGAAAAGTTCTATTCGACGGAACATCGGGCCAGTTGCGCTGATGTTCACTGGTTTGGGCTCGATCATCGGGTCGGGCTGGCTGTTCGGCGCATGGAAGGCAGCGAAAATCGCGGGGCCGGCGGCCATTTGTGCGTGGATCATCGGTGCGGTCGTGATTCTCGCCATCGCGTTGACGTACGCCGAGCTTGGCGCAATGTTTCCCGAGTCAGGCGGCACGGTGCGGTACGCACGCTATTCGCACGGCGCGCTCGTCGGTTTCGTTAGTGCGTGGGCCAACTGGATTGCGATGGTATCCGTAATTCCGGTCGAGGCTGAAGCGTCGATCCAGTACATGAGCACGTGGCCCTATGACTGGGCGCACCGGTTATTGGTCGATGGATCGTTGACACCGACCGGTGTCTTTCTCTCGGCGTTGCTCGTCGTCATCTACTTCATGTTGAACTATTGGGGTGTGAAGGTGTTCGCGCGCGCCAATTCAGCGATCACGGTCTTCAAGTTCCTCGTGCCGGGCGCCACGATCCTCGGCTTGATGCTGACGGGCTTCCACAAGGAGAACTTCGGCGCGGCCGGCAGCTTCGCGCCATTTGGCTGGCCGGCGGTGTTCACGGCGGTCGCGACGAGCGGCATCGTATTCAGCTTCAACGGTTTCCAGAGCCCGATCAACCTGGCGGGTGAGGCGCGCGATCCGGCCAAAAGCGTGCCTTTCGCCGTGGTCGGTTCGATTCTGCTTGCGCTGGTCATTTATGTGTTGCTGCAAGTCGCTTATATCGGCGCCGTCAATCCCGCCGACGTCGCGAAGGGCTGGAGTCACTTCAACTTCGCGTCCCCCTTCGCGGAACTGGCGATCGCGCTGAACCTGAACTGGTTGGCAGTCCTGCTGTACGTCGATGCGTTCGTGAGCCCGAGCGGTACCGGCACGACCTACATGGCGACGACGGCACGCATGATTTACGCAATGGAGCGCAACAACACCATGCCGAAGATGTTCGGCAATGTGCACCCGTTCTACGGCGTGCCGCGTCAGGCCATGTGGTTCAACCTGTCGGTGTCGTTTATTTTTCTGTTCTTCTTCCGCGGCTGGGGAACGCTGTCCGCGGTGATTTCGGTCGCGACCGTCGTCTCCTTTCTGACCGGACCGATCAGCCTGATGGCGCTGCGGCGTGCAGCCCACGATCTCGCTCGTCCGTTGCGCTTGCCGTTCATGAACGTGATCGCGCCGTTCGCGTTCGTCTGCGCATCGCTCGTTCTCTATTGGGCGAAGTGGCCGCTGACCGGGGAGATCATTCTCCTGATGATCGTGGCGCTACCCGTGTACTTCTATTTTCAGGCCAAGTCGGGCTTTAACGGCTGGGGCCGCGACCTCAAGGCGGCGTGGTGGCTCATAGCCTACCTGCCGGTCATGGCGATTCTGTCCGAGATCGGCAGCAAGGATTTCGGCGGCCTCGGCATACTGCCCTACGGTTGGGACATGCTCGCTGTGATCGTTTGCTCGCTGGTCTTTTACTACTGGGGCGTACGCGCGGGCTACCGTACCGAGTACCTCGACGAGCGTGAACACGAAAGCAGCCTCGGCGCGCGCGCAAAGGTTGCGGATCGCGTGTCTGGTTAAGTGTGGGCGAGGGGGGCGTTTGAAAGCGCCTCCCGGATCGCCGGGACTAGTCGCAAGTTCGGAAAAGAGCTTTTCCCAGAATGTAGCAATCAAAAAACAGCTCTATCAATCAGGGACTTGCATGCCGTATCGCGTATGCACCGCGCCTGGCAAACACGCAACAATGCCTCCCGAACGCTATGCGTCAAAATTGCGGCGACCTAGTATCGCGTCAACGGTTTTATTGCGTTGGCTCGAACAGAATTGATCGAGTGGTAAAGAATTAATCACGCTTGGGGTAGAAATGAAGAAGGTCGCAATTTCCAGTGCTGTGGGTGCACTGTTCGCTGTTGCAGCAACATCGGCGTTCGCACAGAGTTCGGTTACGTTGTACGGGCTGGTCGATAACGCCATTCGGTATCAGACGAATGCCGGTGTTGGCGGCAAGGATCAGGTCTCGATGACCTCCGGCCCGGAAACCCACAGCCGCTGGGGTTTGAAGGGCTCCGAAGACCTGGGGGACGGCCTTTCTGCTGTCTTCCGGCTTGAAAACGGCTTCGAGGCATTCAATGGACAACTCCACGAGAACAACACGCTGTTCAGCCGGCAGGCCTACGTGGGGCTGTCGAGCAACAAGTGGGGCGCGCTGACCTTCGGCAGGCAATATGCGCCCGCCTACGATACGTTGGGTGACGTCTTCGATCCGCTGACCGTGGGTGACTACTGGCAAAACAGCTGGATGTACAACGGCATCGGGAATTACCTTACCGTCAACAACTCGGTCAAGTACAAGGGCACCTTCGATAATCTGTCGATCGACGCGCTGTACGGCTTCGGCAACCAGGCGGGTTCGGTCGGTCTCGGCGCGACCTACGCCGTGGAATTGACCTACGCGTACGGTCCCGCCCAACTCAACGTTGGCTTCCACCAGGTTTCCGTCCCGACGTCCGCGACAGGTTCGTCGGTCGGCAACAATATCGGTAGCGCAATCAATGGCGGCAAGACCACGTTCTATCACGTCAGCGGCGCGTATCAGCTCAACCAGGATATCCGCCTGCTGGCCGGCTGGTTGCACGGGCAGGATCAGACTGGCTTGACCGACTACAACATGCAACAAGCGGGCGCGCCGACACTGCACGGCTTCAGCCGTAACCGGATCGACGATACCTATTATGTCGGTGCGAATTGGCAAGCTACCGCGCCGCTGCTGTTTACCTTTGCGTACTACTACGGCCAGACGCGCAATGCGCTTCTGCTCAATGGCGGCCTCGGGCGAGGCGACAACCAGTCGGCCACCGTGCTTGCCGAGTACTCGTTCTCGAAGCACACGGAAGTTTACGGGATTGCCGACTGGGCACGCGGCACCGGTGCCTTCTCTGCCGACTATCCGGGCGGTGTAGACGCCAACAACAACGCGACCAACAATATTGGCCGCACGAACCAGCTGGGCCTGGCAATTGGTCTGCGCAAGATGTTCTAACGCGACGCGTCTTATGTCCTCTGACGCACTGCGTGTCTGAGGTTTCGGGCCGGCGCAATCGCGTCGGCCCATTACTATCGGGCTCCCGGTGTAAACAGGGGCCGGCTGCGAAAGCCCTTGGCTGTCGTTGTCTCCAAAGTAGGGGAGGCCGCGACGCGTTTGCTCGTCCGAACGCCTCGCGCGTAGAGCGTCGATGCCACGCCTGGTGCACGATCTTGTCGATCGCGACATTGGTTTAATTTTGATCGGCTATCATCCGGAAAACCCGGAATGCCCGCCTTGCATCGTACCTCGACGCAGACTGGGTGCGCCCGGGACTACGCCTCACCGGGCGTGCGTCAGACCGGAGATCCCGGAAGGCGTGCGCATCAGGTGTCCACGCCAACGCCGGGCTGCTATGCCCGGACATCGGCCCACGGCCACAAGCCCGGAGCCGACACGCACGGATATCGTCGACCATGATCGCCGCCGCTTGCTCCCGCGCGTTCCAACGCGCACTTGTCGAGGACCCCGAATTCGCGCGCCTGCGCGGTGCCGCACGCTCGACGCTCGCTTGTCTGCTCACGGCAGGCGTGGGCGTGTCCTGGGCGCTGCGCCATCACGAAGCGCCGACGCTTGCAGTACCTGGCGCGTTGTTCGCGATGATTGCGCCTTTATTTCTGCGCGAAGCGCGCTGGTCGAGCTGGCTCACCTCGATACTTGTTCTCTATGTGTGCACCTGCGCCTCGTTTGCCGGTGCCGCCACGCTCGCGTCGCAGCCCGCGCTGCGTGACGCCGGGGCGCTGCTCGTCGTGTTTCTGGGCATCTTGTGCCAATCGCTCGGCGCTCGCGCGGTGGGCGCAGCGATGCTCACGCTCGTGTCGTTCTACCTCGGCCTGTATCTGCATCCTTCACACACGCGGCTGATGACAATGTTGACTGCCATGGCGATGGCTCCTTTCATCGTCGCATTCGTCGGGCGCGTCGTCATTCCGGTCGCGCGGGGCAGTGCGCCGGCGCCGTCGTTCATGTGCGCGTTGCCCCACACCCTCGTGGCTGCGAAGGCATGGGGCCGCGTAACCATCCATTATGTCGCCGACCTCCTCGTGACCGGGCGCCCGCCCCGGCGGCCCTTTTCCACCGTGCTCGCGCACCGGCTCCGCCGGCTCGCGTGGCGGCCGGCCCTCGTCGCCAGCGTCGCGGCCCTGCTCGCGATATTGGCGGGCGGCGAATTCTCCGAAGACCGTTCGATGTGGGCGGTCATAAGCACTTTCGTCGTCTTTCTTGGGACGACTTCGTATCAGGGAACGCGCGCACGGGTCATGAAACGCATTGCCGGCACGCTGAGCGGCGCGGTGGTCAGCGTGCTGCTCATTACCCTATGCGGACACCAAGCCTGGGTGCTTGTGGCCGCCATGGCCCTATCGGTTTTCGGCTGGGCCTATTACATTTTTCACGCATACGCTCGCGGCGTGTTCTTCATCACGATGCTCGTGGGGCTCGTTTACGGCCAGCTTGGCTTCGCCATCGTGCCGCTTGCCGAATTGCGTATCGAGGAAGTCTTTGCCGGATGCCTCGTGTCGCTCGCCGCAGCCTTGCTGCTCATGCCGTCCACGACCGCACGCGTGGGCGTCGCGCTGGTTCGTGAGTAACAGCGGACGCTCGGCTTGAAGTTCGCGCCGCCGCTGCGCTCAAGCCTCGTCGAGGTGTGCGGATGCACCGTCCGCCCCGTCGCGCACGGCGGGTTCGCCTTGGCACGCGACGCGGCAAAGCAGGCTGCGCAGCAACTCGCGTTCGTGTTCGTCGAACGTGCTCAGGATGGCTTGCTCACTGGCGTTAAAGGCGGCGGGCACGCGCTCCGCGATCGCCGTGCCCGCGGCGGTGAGCGAAAGCCACACCGTCCGGCGGTCGATCGTGCAACGCCGGCTCGCGATCAGATTCTGCTTTTGCAGCACCGGAACGAGGCGAGAGATATGGCTGCTATCCCAGCCAAGGCGTCGGGCCAGGCCCGAACAGGTGATAGAGGCCGAGCCGGCCAGACAGAGCAGGACACGCGCCTGCGTGGCCGAAACGCCAAGCGCGCCCTGGATCTCATCAGTGAGCGCGCTGCTGAAAGTCCTGTGAACCCGAAACAGGAGCATGAGGACATCGTTAGCCTCTGAAGGGGCTTCCATGAGAGCCACGGCTTCCGGCATGCCCACGCTCGAGTGCGTGTTCACGATCGTCTGCTTGCTCGCACTCATGGGCGGCCGGACAGAGTGCTGGCCGAACCAGAGCGGTAGCCGCCACCAAGGGACTTCGTGAGCGCGATGTCCTGACTCAGGCTCCGTGCGTTGATATCGAGCAGCGCGATGCGTTCGAGCAGCACTGCCTGGCGCGCGTCCGTTACGGCAAGGCGGCTTGCGACGCCGCGTTGATACTGTGCCTGCGCACTCGCTTCGGCGAACGACACCGCCTCGATCTTCTGCGTCTGCAAGTTCGTCTCGTCGCCGAGATCCTGCAGCCTGCTCGCCGTCACAGCCACGTCGCGCACCGCATCGAGCACGGTCTCGTTGTACTGCTCGATCAGCGCGTTGCTCGCGTTGCGAGCGCCGCTGAGGTTCGCATTGAGGCGTCCGCCCTCGAAGATCGGCAAATACAGGCCCGGAATCAGGTTGATCTGCTGGCTCGCATGTGTGAACAGGTCGGAAAGATGCAGCGCATTGACGCCAAAGAACGCCTTGATGTCGAAGCTCGGGTAGAACGCGGCCTTGGCCGCGTCAATGCGGCTGAACGACGACTGCACGTACCAGCGCATGGCCTGGAGGTCCGGCCGGCGGGCCAGCAGCTCATACGAAAGCGTGGGCGGCAAGGTCGCCTGCGGCAGGGGCAAAGGCACGGGCCGGATTTCCGGCAGATCGTCGGGCCCTACGCCGAGCAGCGCGCGCAGCGATTCGCGAAGTTGCTTCACGCGGGCCTGGGCCGCCACGATCTGACGCTGCGTCGCCAGCAGTTGCGCTCGTGCGAGTTCCGTCTGTGTTTTCGGCTCGAGACCGCGCCCTGCGCGGGCGGCGTGAGCCTCGACGGAGAACGCCGCTTCGCCTTCGAGCCGTTGGAGCAGATCGATCAGCTCGTAGGTCGTCTGGATTCCGTAATAAATCTGGGCCACGTCGGTGGACAGTTCGAGCTGCACGGCCGCCAGTTCGGCGAGCCGCGCATTGCGTACGCCCATCGCGGCTTGCACCTGTGCGCGTTGCTTGCCCCAGATGTCGACGTTCAGACTGGCGCCAAGACCGACGATGCCTTCCGTGTACCACGGCCCCGTCGCGCCGATCAGCGGCTGCTCGCCCGAGTACGGGCCGAGAAACCCGTTGGATGACACGCGCTGGCGATCGATCGCGCCCAGCGCCGCGACCTGGAGGTTGGTGCCCGCCCGCACCAGATCGATATCCGACTTTGCCTGGGAGACGCGCGTGCGTGCAATCAGGATGGATGGCGACGAGGCCAGCGCCCGTTCGACGAGCGTGTCCAGTTGCGGGTCCGCATACGCTTTCCACCAGGTGTCCGCGGGCCAGTCGCCTTGCGCGAACTGGATGTCGCTGGCGAGACGGATTTGATCCGCCTCGACCGGCGCCGGGGCTTTGCTGTCGTCGTGGACCAGTGCGCAAGCGGACAGGGCACAGGCGAGCGCGGCGCGCGCGCCCCAGCGCAGACAGCGAGACGCAACGTGAACGGAGGATACAGTCATGCTTGCGATGCTTCGGTAGGGAAGGCGGGGGCGGTCAAGGCGACGCCCCAGTGGGGTAGCGTGGAAACCTCCTCGGCCAGTTTTGCGGCGCGCGCGACGACTCGCGCTTGCGCGTCCGAGGTTGCTGGCAATGTCGCGTCTGTAGCGGTCGGTTCTTTGGCGGCCGACGGCAGGGCGAGCGTGGGCGTGCGTACCGCCTCGGGCCGCGCGGTCAGGTCGTCCGCGTAGGCTTCCAGCGAGGCGGCAGTCGTTTCGGCGAACCGTGTCGCGTTGCGCGGGCCCTCGGGTGGCAGCGCGGGCAGCGCACGCCGCTCGGCTTCGAATGCGACGCTCGCGAGCAGGATCTCGCGGGTTTGCGCGAGCACCGCCTGCATGTGTACCTGGAACGCCTCGTGTTGCGCTTCGCCAAACTGCCAGCCGGGCTCGAGTGCGACGCGCGCGGCCATCGCCTCGCAATCGGCGAGTTCGGCCCAGAGCGGGGTGGGAGGGCCTTCCTGCGGTTGCCGCACGCGTGCTGCCAGGCGGCGCAGCAGGCGCGCCAGACGCTGGCGAAGCGCCTCGCCTTCGGCCTCCGGCCACAGTGACGCATGAATGACCGCGGAGATGGCCACGCCGAGCAGAATGCCAAGCATGCGGTCGCGGATTTCCGTGAGATCGGTGGTCGGCCCGAACTGTTCGAGCAGGGCGAGCGCGAACGTGAACATGAGCTGGGTTCCCGCATAGCTGATGCGCTCCGAACCGGCGGCCAGCCACGCGCCGAGCGCGATGACGGGCATCGACATCAGCAGCAGGCCGGTCAGGCCGTCGACGTTCGGCACCACCCATATCACCATTGCGAGCGCGATGAGGCTGCCCGCGGCTGCC
The DNA here is from genome assembly GCF_040948675.1 of Paraburkholderia sp. BR14312. NCBI lineage: Bacteria > Pseudomonadati > Pseudomonadota > Betaproteobacteria > Burkholderiales > Burkholderiaceae > Paraburkholderia > Paraburkholderia sp. BR14312. The sequence goes on along the minus strand of NZ_JBFPKI010000018.1, from coordinate 25,818 downwards.
CCGGCGATACGCAGCATCGAGCGCCGGCCGGTCGCGCCGAGGCTCGGCTGCGCCACGATCAGCGCCGTCAGCATGACGGTGTGAATTCCCTGCCAGTCGGTCGCGCGGTAAAAGAGGTAGCCGAGCAACGCCGCCAGCGACGTTTTCAGGGCGAACTGTGCATAGACCGGATTGGAGAAAGCGTCCGGCACGAGCATCCGCTCCTTTTCGGCGGGCGACTCGGCGGGCTCCGGCGCGGCGCAGCGGTCGGCGAAGGCGCGCAGGGCGTTGCCGATTTCGAAGAGCGAGCCAGGCAGCGCAGCGGCCGGGGAAACGGGCACAGCCGCGCTGGCGATGACGAAGCGCTCTCCCGTGCGGATGGATTTGGCGAGACGCGCACAAGCGTCGCGCAGATCGGGCACGACGCTGCCCGTGAGGCCCGCGGTGCTTTCAGGCAGATTCGCTGCCGCCGTGAACAGCCGGGAGACAGTCGCCACTCGCGCCAGATGAAAGGTCTGTCGCTGCCTGAACGCGGGGTCGCGCATAGTCGAAAAGCGCAGCAGCTTCTGCAGGGTCAGTGCGGCGTTCTCGACCCGGCTCGCGTCGGGAGTGACGGCTGACGTGTCGCCGCGTTCGAGCGCCGCGAGCCGGGCATCGACCGCCGCCAGTTGGCCGAGCAGCGCGTCCTCGAGCTGGCGCACGGGTTCCGCGGGCAGGAACAGCGTGTTGATCACGAGCGTGACGGCGATGGCGTAGACGGTGGCGACCCACACCCACAGCGAGATGCGAACCAGCGCCTCGGCCTGATCGGTCAAATCGACGAACGACTGCACGTAGATGACGACGATGCCGACGAGCAGGAATGCGGCGCCGATCTTCGCGACGCGCATCAGGTACGCGCTTGCGAAGAAGAGGGCCGTAGAAATCAGGATGCGCAGCAGCGGGAAATCGTACGTCAGCTTGAGCACGAGAATGATGCTGCCGACGGCGAGCGTCGTCCCGAGCATGAACACGATGCCGATGAGCCGCGTCATCACCACGTTCGACTGTGTCACGAAAAAAACGGCGACGAGCGAGAGCGCGAGAAACGGCACCTGCAACGCCATCGAGACGGTGATCACGATCGCGCTGGCCAGCATGCAACGCAGAATCAGGTTGGTGCGTCCCGGGTAGGCGCGAACCTCGTCCGCGAGACCGCGGATGAGGCGCGCGAAACCCGTCCCGGACTGGCCGGCGGTGTCCATGGCGGTGTTCATTGCGCCGCGCCGGCGGTCGTGCCAGTGGGATCGAGCGTAGCGACGGCCGACGTGCCGAGGCGGAACAGCGCGGGGTCGGGATTGCGCACGGCGATCTTCACCGGGAAGCGCTGGGAAACGTGGACCCAGTTGATGCTGCGCTGGACCCGCGGCAGCCCTTCGAGCACCAGGCCGCCGTCGTCGGGCAGTACGCCGTAGCTGACCGAGTCCACGACGCCGGAAAAGCGCTTGCTCGTGTCGCTCATCAGGTAGACGTTGGCGGGCGTGCCCGCGCGCACGTTTTTCAGGTCCGTTTCGCGGAAGTTGGCGACCACGTACCAGTGATCGGTGTCGATCAGCGTGAAGATGGGCTTGAGCGGCGACGCATACTGGCCCACCGTCGTGCGCAGCGACACGACGCGCCCGTCGAACGGCGCGCGAACTTCGGTGAATTCGACGTTCAACTCGGCAATCGCGATCTGCGCCTCGACCTCGGCTCGCTGCGCGACGAGCGCGTCCACGCCGCTCACCGCGGCGCTGGCCTGCTGGGCCTGCAGCGTCGCGGCGTCGAGTTCGGCCTGCGCCGAGCGTTGTGCCGTGCGCGCGCGATCGACCTCCTCCGCGGAAACATAGCCGTGATCGAGCAGAGGCTCGGTCCGGTGCAGCGTATCGGCGGCCTGCGCAGCCACGGCGCGCGCCCGTTCGACCGCGGCTTTCACCGATTCGGCGTTGTACTGCTGCGCGTTGACGGAGCGCTCCGTCAGCCCGATCTGCTTGTCGAGTGCCACCAGGCGCGCGCGCGCCTGATCCAGCGCGGCCTGATAGGGGCGCGGGTCGATCCGAAACAGCAGATCGCCTTTCCTGACCGCCTGGTTGTCGCGAACGGAAAGGTCCACGATCCGTCCGCTGACTTCGGGAACCACGTTGATGGTGTCGGCGTAAACGTACGCGTCGTCCGTGCTGGGCGCGTGGTCCTTGCGCCAGACGACGATGCAAAGCAGGACGATGGCGATGAGGGCGATAACCGCGGCGGGCAGTCGTTTCGTGCGCCGCGGTGCGCGAGCGTTGTCAGTCATATGCGGTACGCGCAGTCAAAGAAGAGAAAAAGCGGTCGATGCGAGCGATGAGAAAACGCTTCCCAGGATGCTGTCGAGCCGCCACAGCACGAACGCGGAAGCGGCGCCGCCGAGGACGATTGCCGCTGCGGCGCCCCTGGCGTTGCGAAAGGTCCGGGCGCGAGACGTCATAGGCGATTGCATCTTCAGTGGGCGAAGAAAATGAGCCAGGCCGCCGTCGCGAAGATGGCAGTCAGGGCCGGATAGGTGCCGGCAAGTGGCGACAGCGCCCCGCGCAAGCCGCGGCGGCCAAGCACGCGGTGAACGATGACCGTTGCCACGACGCCGCCCGCGATGCAGAAAAGCCAGTCGGGAAAGGCAGCGCCTAACAGCGGTAGAGAAGGCGAAATCGCGCAGCCGCCCAATGACAGCGAGGCGCACGCCGGCCAGGCAAGCCGTGTTGCAGTGGAAAAGGTCATGAATCGATCACAGGCATCGCAGGCGATGCAAACGCGTTGAAGGGCGAGCCGCCGGGCAAGCTTTCCGGCGTTCCACCGCGCTGCGGGCGTGCGCCCGCGCATTGATGCACAGCGAAAAAACGACCTCGGCGGGGGAGTCTCGTCCCGACCGCTTATCCTAGGTGGGCAGGGGCGCGTGGTAAATTGTCAAACGGCACAGGCCCTATGTGTCATTTCACGAAATGGCATACTGCCTCATCTCGGTGCCCGCGCGACGTGCGCACTGACGACTCATGGTACAACCCACCTTGTTCACTACGACCCCGCAGATCAGCCAGCGACTCCGCGAAGGAATGACAACCCTCGCGAACGATCCTTCTGTGCCCATCGAGCGCGTGTACGCTTCGCTCATGAAGGTGGACGGGTATCGGGCCCTTTCATCGGCGATCCGCGACGACATATTCCGGTCAATCGAGCAACTGGCGAGTCTGTGGTTCCAGCTCCTCCTGAAGGGCACGCAGCTCGCGGGACCGGTGATGGCCGAAATCGAGGAGTCAGCCCGGCGACGCGTTCACCAAAGCGTGCCACTGGAGGCGCTACTGCGCGCCACCCAGGTCGGCGCGCGTGAAATCTGGCAAGCCAGTGTCGAGGTTGCCGCGGAAGAAGCGGACCTTGCGCGCGAACTGGCGATGACGGTGGCGCCGTTCCTGTTCGAATTCTTCGAAGGCGTCGCGCAAACCCTCGCGCAGGCGTACGTTCAGGAGCAGCGTCACCGCGCGCATTGGCGCGATGCGATTCTTTACCAGCTGTATACGGTGATCTTTCATGCTCCCCACGACCACGCGAGCTTCACGACGGCAATGAGCGCGCTGGGGCTCGACGCTTCGCTGCCGCGAATGGCGATCGCGCTCGACGCCGGGTTCGGGACACTCACGTCCGAAATCCGTGAGCGGGAATCCGAGCGCTATGCGCTCGCTGTGTCGCGCCACTTCCGCGTCGAGCGGGAGGCGATCGTCCACGTGTGGCATCGCGGGCGGGCGATCTTCTGGCTTCCAGGCCAGCGAGCAGAGCTGGCTGCCCAGAGCGATCTCGCAGCAAGTCGTTGCGCGCAAAGCCTTGCGAACGCGGAAGAACGCATTCGTGCGATCGGTATCGGTTTGTTGAACGAAGGAGCAGCAGGATGGGCGGCCTCCGCCAACGAGGCCATGCGCGCCGTCGAAGTCTCGCTGCGCGGCGCGACCGTAGCGCGGGTCGCGCGATACTCCGACATCGCGCTCGAAGAAACGGTGCGCGCGGCTGGCGATGTGATGCGCTATCTCGTCTCGCTCGTCGAGCAGATCGGAACCGATACGGACCTGCTGGCGACACTGAACGCGTTCTATGCCAACGGCAGACGCCGCCGGCCCACGGCGGACGCACTCGGCATTCATCTGAACACGCTCAATTACCGGCTCGAACGCATCGAAAAAATGCTCGACGCGTCGCTCGACGACGCGCAGTGGGTCGCGCGGCTCGATATCGCGCTGAAGCTCACGCACGGCGCCGGGCGCGAGTAGCGGCGAGGGGGCATCGCGGGCGTTGCGCTCAAGAAGAGCACACCCGTCAGCCTGGCTTCGCACTCTGCATTCACCGGACGGTGGCGGTCTCAGGCCGTGGCGCTCTGCTGCCAGGCGAGCCCCGCCGAGAACTCGCGATAGGTGTGCAGTGGACGGCCCAGGACCCTCGTCAGACGTGCAACGTCGTCCACTTCCGGGATCATGCCGTCGTTGACATAGCGCTGGGCCATCAGGCGCATCTCATAGGCGCTCCACTTCGGCATGAAGGTCGCCATGTTCTGCTCGAAGCCGCCCGGATCGTCGCCGCCGTAGATGATCGGGCGGCCGAGGACTTCGGACCAGATAGCGGCGGCCTTCGAACCCGTCAGCGTATCGGGGCCGACCAGATTGATGGTCTCGACCGGCAGCTCGCCCGGCGCCTGATCGCGACGGATCAATTCGATGGCGGCCACCTCGGCGATATCGCGGACGTCGACCATGGCGACCCCCATGCTCCCGATCGGCATCGGATAGACGCCATGGTTGAAGATAACGTCCTTGATCATCAGTTCGTTCTCGATGAAGTACGCCGGGCGCAGAATCGTGGCGCCGAAGCCCATCTGTTCCAGCATGTGTTCTGTCGCGGTAAGGCCGAGAAGGTAGCCAATTCCAATATGATACGGACTACTTATGCTACGAGCGAATAAAACTGTTGTGCAGGCGTCTGATCAACACCGTCACCATTCATCTGTCTCTTGACAATCATGTGCATGATTTCGATGCCGCCCAATACGATGCGGGCACAACTAAATTTATTGAACCCAAGCATCGTTGAGTTCGGCGCTTGATCGCGCGATGGTCCTGTTCGAGGATGTTGTTCAGATACTTGTTTTGGCGGATCTGGATCGGTATCTCGCGCTTGGCGTTGATTGGCCTCAAGCGCAGCGAGATTCGCTCCGCTCTTGTGGATGGTTACTATCTCGGGCTTTTCTGCTCGATCGACTTCTCGAAATAGCGCTTCGCCCCAGCTTTGTAACGATGGGCGCGCAGCAGGAAATCGATCGTGTCTTCCGTCTTGGCCACAGCTCGATACAAGTACTTCCACTGTCCCTTGACCTTGATATACGTCTCATCGACGCGCCAACTCCCGCCAACTGCACGCTTGCGACGCCGGAACGCATTTTCCAGAACGGGCAGCAGCTTGATCGCCCACCGGTGCACGGTTGAATGATCAACATCGATGCCACGCTCAGCCATCATCTCTTCGAGATTTCGCAGGCTCAGCCCGTAGGCCACGTACCAGCGCACGCACATCAGAATAACATCGAGCGGATAGTGCAGTCGCTTCGGAACCTTCGCTATTGCTGGAGCAAGGGCCGTTCGCGGCTGGAGTTGACCCTGTAATCCCGGACACAGCCTCACACTGAGGTTGCTGAATCTATCGAGCGCCGAAACTCGCGGGGCGAGCGGTATTTCAGCGCGCTATGGGGATGCTTCTCGTTGTAATGCTCGAACGCGATGGCCAGGTTGCGAGCAGCAGTCTCTGCATCCGGCTTCGGCATGAAGGCGACGTAGTCGCGCTTCATGGTTTTTACGAAGCTCTCGGCCATCCCGTTACTTTGCGGGCTGCACACCGGCGTGGTCAATGGCTTCAGGCCTATGCCCACTGCAAATCTCCGCGTGTCGTCGGCAGTGTAGCCCGAGCCGTTGTCGCTCAACCACTCGATTTCGGATGGCGTATGCAGCGCATTGCCGAAGCGATTTTCCACCGCAGCCAGCATCACGTCGCGCACGATGTCGCCGCTATGGCCCGCCGTCGTGGCCGCCCAGCTCATCGCTTCACGGTCGCAGCAGTCCAGCGCGAACGTCACGCGCAGCGGCTCGCCGTTGTCGCAGCGAAACTCGAAGCCGTCCGAGCACCAACGCTGATTGCTGCGCGCTACAGCCACCTTTCCGTCGTGCCGGCGTTGCGGCCGGGGTGGAATCGGTCGACGCTCCATCAGCAGCCCGTGTGCGCGCATGACGCGATAGACTCGCTTGGCATTGAACGGCACCAGCCCAGCCGCAACGCGTTCGTTGCGCAACGTGCCCCAAACCCGTCGATACCCATAGCTGGGCAAATCGCCGACGACACGGCGGATTTCCTCGAGCACGGTCGCATCGTCGGTCTGCTTCGATTGACGGCCATCGCGCCATGTCGCCGGACGCGACATTCTTGCCGATACGTTCGAGCGCGACACGCCGAGAACTTCACAAACCAGCTTCACTGGTCGTCCTCCGGCAGCAAGGGCGAGTGCGCTATCCATTTTTTTGCACGGCCATACTCGACTGCTTCGCGGAGAATCTCGTTCTCCATGGTCTTCTTGCCGAGCATCCGTTGCAGCTCACGAATCTGCTTGAGTGCATCGGCCAGCTCCGACGCCGGAACCACCTCCTCGCCAGCCTTGACCGCTGACAGGCTCCCGTCCTGGTACAGCTTGCGCCAGTGGAACAACTGGTTCGGATTCACGCCGTGCTGGCGCGCAACCATCGAAACCGACTTCCCCGGCTCGAGGCTCTCCCGCACCATCGCCAGCTTCTGCTCCGCCGTCCAGCGCCGCCGACGCTCGGGGCCCGTCAACACTTCCATCACTTCCTGCCTGGTGTTAGTCAAAAACACAGTCTTATGCCTACCCGTTAGTTTAAGCGGGAGACTGTGTCCGGCGATTCAGGGGGCCGCTCCAGCGGCGTTGGTGGGCCTTCTTCATTCGTGGGATCAGTGCCGTTTCACAAGACACGCATTCTAGCGCTCCCGCGTTACTGCGACACAACCTTTACGTTAGGTACCCACATTGAACATGAAACAAGAAAGGAAAGCTTCGAACCCATACGCCCCGGCAGTTCCGCGCTTGTGGCGCGCATTAAGTCTGCATGAAATCGCCGTGCTGTTGCTGCTCGCCTCCGCGCCTGTAGAAACGACGGCGGCCACGCCAGACTACCTGGCGCTGCAGAGTGCCGGGCTGGTAGATGTCGTGAATGCGCGCTTTGCGCTGACCGACTCGGGCAAGGCGGTGCTCTGTCTGCTTGACAGCGCCTGAGTCCTTTCATCCGGCGCCGCGCACACCTCGATTTTGTGCACTCTGAACAAGTCGTTTCGGTCACGTAGGCACATAATACCCGCACACAGGTGCGTGCCAAACCATGCAGAATCAGGCGAGGCGGTTGATCGTGCTTTGTCACTTTGTTCGATCAGTTGAATCCCGAAGTTGGTTTCGACGAGTTGAGGGATGCTGTGGGCGCTTACTACGATGTTTATGGCATTGAGAAAATGGGTTCCGAAAGGAAGCTTTTTTCGCAATGTTCCGCTTTCAGAGCACCGCTTACGGATCAGGCATATGTCGTAGTGGTGGACAACGGTGTCTTCCGGATCGCCGTTGGTATCTCCGATGAGGGCGAGTACACACAATTCTATGAGGCGTATCTACAAGGGATCTGGCTGTCGATGAGGCTCTATCAAATCCCGACGGAAAAACTTGGAGATTGTCCGGATCAGGGGTGGCGTCCCAGCATATTGCGGGAGCGGTCCTGAAATACCTGAGTAGCCCTGTCGAGTCGGGGCAACACCGCGAATAGACGAGGGCGTACGACTCAGAAATTCGCTCGCCCCGGTCCTGAAAGCGGTCAATCTCCAGAGGCGTGGCGACATGTCCGTGCCGCGGTTTCAAGGAAGTCGTAGTGTCGAATGCCGGACTAAGGATCTTGGGCACCCCTTCGATGACCGTCTCGATCCATCGCAAATGTAACGGGAACATTCGACGTTCGCGGTCCAGCATATGAACAATTTAGCGAGCACTGACTTGATGTAACATTCCGCAATTGTTCACTCCTGCGTACCGGGATTCCTCTGTGCCTGTGCGTCTGTTCCGCTCGGCGAATGGCGACCGTAACCGTTTCGTGGCGCTTTATTACGGCATCGTCTTCAGTCTCCTGCTGGCCGCCGCAATGTTTTTGTACGAAGCACGCGTCATTGTTCAGGACAATCTCCGTGACGAGGAAGCGTTCGCGGTTCTCGGAGCCGCGACACTGGTCCTCCACGATCTGGAGAGCGCTGAAACTGGACAACGCGGCTTTCTGCTTACAGGGAATGAAAGCTATCTGAATCCGTACCGTCAAGGCATGAACGACCTCGATGGCGCGCTGCTGCGGCTTGAGCAGATCGCCGGCGTTGATCCGGACTCGGTAGAGGTCGTTCGCCGTATCGAGCAGGTGAAGACGGAAAAGGTCGCGGAACTCACCCGAACCGTAGAACTCGCGCGCACGGGGCAACGCGGTGCCGCCATTGCGCTCGTGCAGACAGACGAAGGCCGGCGTTACATGGACTCGCTTCGTCTGGATCTCGGTCAGCTACTCGACGTGTGGCGCCAGAAGCGGCGTTCGGCCACGCGCGACGCACACGAGAGAATCCAGCTGGAAACGGCCGCGCTAGCCGTCACGGCTGTGCTCGTCTGCGCCCTGATGCTGTATGCGCTGTTCGTGCAACGTCGAGCCTTCGCCAGGATTCGCGCGTGGTCAGATGTACTTGACAGACAGGCGGCACAGGATCCCCTGACAGGCCTTCCCAACCGTCGCCGGCTGCTTGCGGCCATCGCGGCCTTGACGGAGCACGCAGATCCGGCGCGGGTTGCATTGCTGTACATGGACATCGACGGATTCAAGCACGTCAATGATGCATTGGGGCACAGTGCTGGCGACTCATTGCTGTGCCGGCTGGCTGAGGCGCTCCGCGGTGCGACGCGAGAGGCCGATGTACTTGCAAGGGTCGGCGGCGACGAATTTGTATTGCTTGTTGAGGATTGCGGCGATGACAGCCAGCTTCGCGAGCTGGCGGGGCGTCTGATCTGCTGCGTGCGTTCCGCAGGAGAGCGCGAGTACAGCGGCCGTTTTCCCGTGGGCGTCAGTGTTGGAATAGCGACATTCCCCGATCGCGTGCAGAGTGTCGAGGAACTGCTCGATGTCGCTGATGCAGCGATGTATATAGCAAAGCGCATTGGCCGCTCAACCTATGCTTTCGGTTCGTCACCGGAACCGCGACGTGCGGAAATTTTGTGCCGTTCAAGCGACGGGATCGAACTGAACGAATGAAACGTTGATACGAGCGGCGGCTTTATGCAAGCGGGCACAATGCGGTATGGGTTGTCAGAGCTGAGCTTCGCTGGGGTAACGTCATTCATGTCCGGCACGATGCACCAGACGGGGGCATTAAAATAATCAGAAGGGTGCCGGTCCACTCCATTCCAGGCATAGCACTGACGCCTGATAAGAACGCCGCCGTCATACACTTGCCAGCCGCCGAGTCGAAGCGTGTAAGTGCCTCGAATGCGGTACACAGTCCCAGGCGAACGGTAGATTGCACTACAGGAATACGTCAATGCTCTTGGATAGTCGAATCGGTTGTCCCGGTCGACCGCAAACGCATAGTTTCCGTCATTTTGTGAAAGGCAATTTTCCAGATTGTGACCTGAAATTCCGCTCGGCGCAGCGATAAAATTTGCCTCGCCCCTTTTGACTAAGGAGCGGTCTTTTTTCATCTGTTTTTACGCGGCTTTCGGGCCGCGTTTTTTTTGAAATGGGCGCTCATATCATTCAAATCGAAGCTTTGGTAAGCCGCTTTGGGCAAATTACATTTGCACAGTTGGTTATGTAGTTGAAGCCTTCGCTCGACGATAACTGACTCAGGGTACGGTTGCGGTACTGCGCTCAAATCGACCTACCCCATCGCGGGACAATGACATAGGTTGGCGGCCATCACGGTCGCTCACCGTGCGGTCCCGGTGCGAGGTTGATCCTTTCGAAAGGAATTCAGTCTATGGTTGATCCAATGGTTTCCCTTTCGATCTTCGCGGATCGGATCATTTACACAGCACCAGGTATCACGGCAAAGGCGACGTCCCGCCCCGCGATGGTGGTGGTGGTTGGTACCTGGAACACGCTGCGGCTCGATACGACGGATGAGAGCCACACCGGGCGCGTCTTGCTGGTCGCCCCCAATGTCTGGCGCTCAATCACGGCGCGTGATGCCGGGCTGTATAGCGTCCAACTGGACTCGGCGAGCGAGCTTTGCCAGTACCTGCTCAAACAAGTGCTGAAAGAAAAGCGGGTTGTCGATCTATCGAACAGGGTGGATGATTTTGTAATGCGAACCGCCGCAGCGGCTCTCAATGAACGACAAGACTGCGAAATGGTGCGTGCCGGCTCGCAGGGACTGCTCAGCGCGCTGTTTCCGGAGGCAGCAAGATCGCAATCAGCCGATGCCCGCGTTGACGCGGTTGCCTCCTGGCTTCGCACTCACGTGCCGGTACGCACGGATCCGCGGCGATTGGCAGGTATCTGCGGCCTTTCGGAGAGCCGCCTCGCACATCTCTTTTCGCGAGAGACGGGTGTTGCGATTCGCGAATATCTGCTTTGGGTCAAGATGTGCAAAGCTGCGGAAATGTTTGTCGCAGATGTGACGCTCACCGAAATCGCACATTCGTCGGGATTCTCAGATCTGGCGCATTTGAGCCGGACCTTTAGGCGGTACTTCGATCTCACGCCTTCGTTTCTCTCCAATCCCGAAGCCGTTCGCCTGCAGATAAGCAAGGAACCGGTCGGCCGGAATTAAACTGGTATGAAGATTCCGCGTGAGACCCGCATGTGAACAGGATAGCGTAACTCGGCCCTCGGCGCATCGCAGGTTACAGTGCTTCGGTGGCTCCCTCTTCCTGTTCCCCGAACAGCGTGCAAAACTAGAACAGCAGTTTCATTCAAGGCGCTGCGTGCGGCTTGCGGCACAATCTGAATTAACCGACAACGCCATTGCTTACGCACTATGACGGCGAAGGCTATGCACTAGCTTTTACGTATCAATTAGCTCTCGATTATCTGGGCACGGGTATCTCCGTCATCACTAGAAGCACGGACGCGCCTGTTCGGGTATCGCGGAAGAACCGCCGGTCAATTCGCATCAGGCGAGAGGTATCGATATGGCAACAGGTCGCCGCAACGGGAGGGCAGGTGATGCGAAGTGGCTTGCCGATCATGAAATGGACCTGGCGCGAAGCGCTTCTCACATTGCTAGCATGCAACATGAAGAAAGCATGCAAGCGGCCGTCAAGGAAACCCTTCTCCAGTTTGAATCCGCATACGGAAGCGCAGAATCTAAAATATTCATGCGTGCACTCGTCAGGAAGCTGGAGGAACGGGGAAATCTCAGAGCAGTTGAAGTGCTTCGGGCATTTGTAAAGCGCGGTCATTCGCCTGGTACAACTAGGTAAGCCATCGCTCCTTGTCCTGTCTCGCAAAATCGGATACATGTGCACTTGCCGAAGTAAAACTCGCAGCTTTTACGCATGCGATTTTTTGTTCGCCTCGCCGTCGTACGCTTAGGACCGCAACGGAATTCGCAAATTGTTCGACAGCTCTAGCTGAGATTTACGAAGGCAGCAACAATTTACTCATCGTCATCATACCCGAAGGCATTTTCAGTTAATCAACGTTGCGCACAGGGGAACGTCAGCATGGCAAAGCGAATTGCTTATGTAACCGGGGGAATGGGTGGAATTGGAACCGCAATATGCCAGCGGCTCCATAGCGACGGGCTTACCGTTGTGGCCGGCTGTGGGCCGAACTCGCCGCGGCGCGAGCGGTGGCTGGCCGAGCAGGCAGCGCTCGGTTTTAACTTCACCGCGTCGGAGGGCAACGTCGCGGACTGGGAATCGACCGAGGTCGCCTTCGCGAAGGTAAAGAAGGAGCTTGGTGAGATTGATGTGCTGGTGAACAATGCGGGAATTACGCGGGACGGCGTGTTTCGCAAGATGTCACGTGAGAATTGGAACGAAGTCATTGCCACAAATCTCACCAGCCTTTTCAATGTGACCAAGCAGGTCATCGATGGGATGGTCGGCAAAGGGTGGGGGCGCATCGTCAACATCTCGTCGGTGAATGGACAAAAAGGACAGTTCGGCCAGACCAACTACTCAACCGCGAAAGCTGGCATTCATGGTTTCACGATGGCGCTTGCTCAGGAAGTCGCGTCGAAGGGTGTCACAGTGAATACGGTTTCCCCAGGGTACATTGGGACGGAGATGGTTCGGGCCGTACCTCAAGAAGTGCTGGATGTCATTATCCGGAGCATTCCAGTAGGGCGCCTTGGAGAAGCCAATGAGATTGCATCGATTGTCTCGTGGCTCGCGAGCGACGAATCGGCCTTTGCAACTGGAGCAGACTTCTCGCTGAACGGCGGCCTTCACATGGGATAACAATGTCCCTATGAGCAATTGGTCTTTGCACTCGCAATTGGCGTCAGGGCCATCGGGCGAATTCGTCCTTTTGGCGCGGAAATTGGCAGTTGAGCGCCCACCCACCTATGGCAAGGCTTTGCGTGGTGCGTACCACCCGTAGCAGGAGGTGGGGTCGGACATACCTGTGGAGGCCGACGTGGATCAATCTTGGCTGGGAATGGCTGTTGGCACGATCGTACTTGTCGTCGCTACGTTTGCGGTCATGGCGCACTACCGTCGTGAACGGCGCCGAGCCGATCTCCTGCGCAACCTTGATCACGATGACTGGTGGCAACGGCCCCGGACGCGACGTTAGGCATTTCAGGCAACAGGGTTTCGCATGCGCTTCAGCCCGCTATTTTCAGGCCGACAGCCCGTCCTCGGTTCGGTTCTGGCTGACGGCATCGACGACGACGTGAGCCCAGGACCTCGTTTGTCGGGGTGAACGGGACCCAAGGAGGAGGCCGTACATCAATGTCGGACCTCCTTGTCTTCACAGGCCAGCTTGCTTTATTGGCGGCTACGGGCGGCAAGGGCAACGACGGCGTCGCCGCCTTCGTGCAGCGTCTGCCGGGCGCGATCGGCTACGTCGAGTGGGCGTACGCCAAGCAAAATCACATGGTCTACACTGCCATGAAGAACGAGTCGGGCGCCGTTGTTCAGCCGGACACCGAAACGTTCAAGGCAGCGGCCGCTGGCGCGGACTGGAAGAAGTCGTTCTACCAGATCCTCACGAACGAGCCGGGCAAGGACGCATGGCCGGTGGTCGGCGCGACATTCGTGCTGCTGCACACGGCGCAGGACAAGCCGGACCAGGGCAAGGAAACGCTCAAGTTCTTCGACTGGGCCTTCAAGAATGGCACGCCGGCTGCTGACAGCCTCGATTACATCTCCCTGCCGCAGTCGGTCGTGAGCGAAATCGAGGCTCAATGGAAAGTCAAGGTGACAGATGCCAGCGGTAAATCAGTGGCGCCTTGAGAAATTGCGCGACTTGTATGCGCAGTCTTCGCTTGTGTCTGGTTGGAGAATCCAGTCACGATACGCTGCCATACAGTTCCTGACGCCGTGCAAGAATCGCGCTGCATCCGCTAGTCAACCTTACCCGCCGGAAGGCGGGTTTTTTATTGCCGCTCGAAAAAGGCTGCGGGAGACAGCGCGACCGAGGGGCGTCGCACGGACGGACTATCGAGCGGCCAGCGAACTTCGCGAGTACGTAAAGGCGTTTGTCTGACCACGCATCGTTGCGCTTGCAGTTTCGATATCGAAAAAAACGCGTCCAGGAGCAGGTAACCACAGCGCATTGCACGACTCGGGGCGACGATCGCCTCGGGAGCGTGTCTCGTGCAAAAGGCAAAATCCGACCCTGGGCGGTTATCCGACGCGGCGTGGCGCCAATCGCAACTTTCGAACTCTCTCCGGACCTTGATCAAGTCTCGCTTCTATGGTGCCTTTGTCGGTGACACGAATCTGTCAACTAACAGGTGATTCGCGATTGACCGTATCAATTGGTCAGAGGTCTGCGACTCCCCTCTAATGAGGATTCTCGCCGAGTACAGCGTGGGGTGCCCATGAAGACCCAGGATTCGCAGGAAGTGATTCACGAAATCGCTGTGCTGACCGCGACCTCAGAAGATGTCGTATCGCAGATGTACGCCGAGACGTTGCAGGTCTTCCGTAAGGACGCGCAGATTCTCGATTATGTGCCACTACTCGCTGCGAAGCGCGTGCGTGACACTTTGCGAGCCGCATCGAAGGCCAATCATTAACTAATGGCACGATACGTAAAGTACGGTCATCTCTGCTGTGTTCGCAGTTGTCCGTTGATTGCGGGCAACCGTCTGGTTTTGCTTGCGGTGCACAAAAAATGACAAGTACAAACGCAGACTATGAAGCGACGAAAGACGTACAAGTCGCGATCGACGGCATAGTTCGCGAGGGCCGCTTTCGCGTCTTGGGCGGCAGCGTCGTCTATTACGATAGCGAAATCAAGTTTTCGCCATATGGCATGGATCGCCCGGAAACCGTTGCACGATGGTTGCTGAGCGACCTTTGCCGGAAAGCTGACGCGCGGGCAAAAAAGAGCGGTGCGCGTGGTGACTAGGTGTCGTTAATGTTGCGTCGCAGCATTTTAGTCGGTAAACTCGAACGTCCGAACTGGCACTTCATGAGGGTAGCCATGTCCAGGCTGCAGTGCGTGATGGAAGGGAAACCCGCCACACTTCACGTCTTCGCCCAAGAAGGTGCCTGGCACTGGGGTATCAGTGTCCTTCGCGAGCGCGGCGGGGGATTCCAGGTAATTGCTTACAACGAAAGAGATTTCGCGACCGAGAGTGCAGCTATGGCGGACGGCAGTCTGGCTCTGAAGCGTATTGCCACCATGCCTGCAGCGGAATCGGGCGACACCATCGGAACTCCCTTTCCGTCAGTCGCCGAGGAACGCAGACGATACATGCGCGAGCGCGTACGTTGTGCGATGGCGCGCCTCGCAGCATGCGACGAGACGAACGCAGTCCAAGCCGCGCGCTGGGCTATCGCATGGAGTGCCCTGATCGGCGAGCAAGATTTCGATAAAACGTTGTGGAATCGACGCAAGGGTACAAGTCCCGTGGTTTGAAGCGCCCGCGCGAGGGAGCAGCGCAGCGCTACTTCTATTGTTGGACGATGCGGCGGCCGTATTCGGTATGTGAGCGGCGGATTGCGATGCGGTGCACAGCGACACGCGAACTGAGCCTGCAAGCGAAGCACCCGGCGGGATGTCACGGTCACACCGATTAGGCGGGCTGCGGGGGTTTTGTGAGCGCCGATCGGGTGGTACTCCCGCAGGTGACGCGATCTCCCGCGACCGGCCCGAGATGTCAGCATGTCGATCAGAACCACCGGGCGTGCGCGCCTCCTTCCGCGCACGAGCGAATTTTACATAAAAACAATGATCGAACTTTTCATTATATTTGATTGATATGCGATCCTAATATTAATAACTTTCACATCGAGGATTTCTCTGACTAGACACAGGGCCGCGAACAGCTCACGACACCGCCGTGTCGAAGCCTTTCCCTGACCTCGGACTGCGGTAAACGTCAATAGGTTGCCGTCACCTTCAACGATCGGCTGCTATCTAAGCGGCTAGCACCGTCGAACGCTTGCGCTTGCTAACCGAACGCGTTCTCTTATTTACGGATCGAAGTTTGAGAGTTTCGGCGAGGAGGGGTTCGGAGGCGTCCACGCCTCTCACCCGTACTTCGACTGCTCCCGTCCGGTTTGACCGTATGGATTTTGCGAAGGACTGAAGATGTGCAATGAGCTGCGCAAAATCCCAGACCTCTCCGCCCACTCTCCACGTTCTGCGCTTGTGTAGGCTGATCACAAGAATTCCGTGGCGGCGGTTTCTCGTTCGAAGATAGTCCTCAGCAAGCTGATGAGCGATCGCTCGCTCAAGTTGTGGGACTGTCCAGCCCATATTACCGTTCTTTATTTCGATAGCAACTTGGACGTCGATGGAACTGGAGGAAACAACGATGTCGGGCTCATTTCGATCGGCGACCTCGGTTTCGCGGTGCGTATGATAGCGGCCACGGCTTCGTTCGTGTAAGCGCTCGGCAAGCCAAAGCTGGACTTCCTCTTCGTCACCCGCACGAGCGAGGAGGGCGCGAGTCGACGCATCCGCGTTGTTGAACGATGCCGTGATATCGTCAACCAGGTCGATCGTCAGCCTCAGGAGCTGCATGCCATTTTTGGCTGGAGCTGAATATCCCCGGGTGAATCGAACAATTTCATCCGCACTCCATGGCACGATGTCACCGTCGGTTTGTGCTTTGCTGTGCGCGAGTTCCATAAACCTGAGCCGCGAATCGACGAAGTCTGGCTCGCACGCCAACGTCGTGATGGCGGAAAAGGCATCAACGCCACGTCTGTTCATGAGGTGTTGTAGCAACGTGCTGCGCGCCATTTCCGCGGGGTCGTGATTCGACCGCGTGCCGCCATTCGTAGGGCGATGGTCAGCAATGGGTGCATGGCGGTATGCGAGTCTTAGAAATTGAGCCAACGCTTCAATCGGCATGGTGTCCAGAGCGGCGATTGCACATCCAGAGCGACCGAAGCCATCGAACAATGCGCCCAGCCAGTACTTCACCCTGGCACTGAAGTCGTCATCGGTTTCAGATCGACCACGCATGAGCAGGGCGAGGGCGAATCTCGCGACTCCCTCGCCGTCGAGCAACGACTGGATGCTGAGATACTCGAGGACACGGTCTGTGTTGCCTGCAGCGAGCTGTCGGGAAACGCGCGTTTTGACCAACGCGAGTAGTTCTTCGCGCGGGAGTTCGCCAATACATCGACCGATAGTCCGTAGGCTATATTGCAGTGTGGTCATATCCACCGGATCTTTGGCTTTTAGAAGGACAAAGACCTCACGTGCGACCGCGCTTCGAGCAGCGGTTTCGCTGTATGCAGTGTTCATCAGGATGTCGCTATAACGCCCCCCAGATCGAAACTCAAGTCGAGCCCCCGAAACGATTTCCGGTAGGACTACGGTGCCTTTTGAGTGGAGAAGTTGGTCGACCCACGTTGCCTTGATCGATCCAGCCATGATCGCGTGCCTGATTGCCATTCGCGCTTCTGCATCGGTGAGCTTGCTGGGCCAGCCTGGCTCAGCGCTCTCAAGCTCCAAGGCATCAATCGCTAAAACACTTACATGCTTGGTCGTGTACGTTCCGTCCACCTTAACTAGCGGGCGCTCCGGTTTAATGCGCCTCCATACCAGGCGCATTCCATTTGCGTAGTGCTCCGCAACCTCGTTGCTGAAAGCTGTCCGCAGAAGACGCCACGAGGACATCCCTTCCATTTCTCTTTGAGCCGCCGTGAGCCGTACCCACTTTGTGAGGTGGTGGAGCCGGTGTAAGCCTGACTTCCATGACGATAGCGCCTCTTCCTTGTCCAGTAACTCCGGGCAGGCAATCAAGCTTGTGCGTAAATTTCTCCACGATTGCTTTGCTGCACTGTTTTCGAACTCCCTCTTTCTTTCAAACTCCGCGTGTGTGAGCTCCCATTCTTCAGGCTTGCGCGGCGTTGTGTACTCGGTGAAATCATTCTGCAGCGCAGGATCGTTTGACAGCAGCTCGTCGAAGGCGAGTGGGCAATTCTCGACTTGGTTGTTGGCGAGCAGGGCCAAGTAAACGGCACTGAATGCAATCCGCCGTTCGTGCTCGTTCGCCTTCCGGCTCGCATCCTTGATTAACCATTCGACATCGGTGACATTGGTTGCCCACAGTGTTCGACCCATGTGAGGACCGATCTGGAACACACGCACAGGCAACGTCTGCTTGATGTTTCCTGTGCGAGTTGTCCCGGCATCCGCCCACATGAGCTGCCGATTGAGCGCCTTGTCGGCGCGGACCCATTTTGCGAGTGCATCAATGTCATCGCTGTCTCCACTGGCTCGCGGCGCACGTTCGACAGCCATCAGAAGGCGCAATACGCCGTGCGGAATTTCGCCTGATTCGCACTGAGCGAGTTCCGTCAAAGCGAGTTTCGCGATTCCACTGCAAAGCTCTGCGTGCCGGTTGTTCGAATCGTCGACTTCGTCAATCTTCAGTGACGGAAGTACAAGTTCAGCTATCCCCTGTACCAGCTGTAGCTGCGCGGTGCGCGTAGGAGCACGATTGTGTAGTTCGGCTAGGTGCGATGCGAATCCTTCGCTCGAGAACGGTTTTGCAACTCGTGAGCGATCGATAAGCTGCAGCAGGTCTGCAGTACTTAGGTAGCGCGGATACAGCGCAAGTGCAAATTCGGGGGCGAGCCGTGCGCTCAGGCGGTCCGGTTCAGACCGGACCTGCTTTGCCAGCGCCTGCAGCCCGGAAACATCTTCGCACGCTACAAGTGCACGCGCACCGACCAGCCGGAGATACTGATCCTGTGCGTGATCGAGCGCGACTCTCCTTGCCAATGGAACGCAGCGCTTGACTCTCCCTTCTTCTATGATCTGCAGAAGATGCAAGCGAAAGTTCGATCTCTCGTTCTTGTTCCAGGCTCGTGTGATATCAGCGGCGAGTTGTGGATCCGAGAACATCCACGCTGCCCGGTAATCGACGTTCTCGGCGTCAAGTTGCCCGGTCGCATCGAGGCTGGCGTATGAGTCCAGCAACGCTCCCCGAACTTCGATGGGCAAGGATTTCGGATCGCCATGCACCATAAGCGCAACCGGTTCCCGGTTGATCAGCTCGTCGCGAAACGAAGGTATCCAGTGGGACAACCATGCGCATACGGCAAGCAGCGTGGGCACCACGGTCTTGACACCGTAGGGTTCTACAAATAGAAGTCGATGGATCTCGTGCTGCGGGCAATTTTCCTCAAGCAACGACCGAAGCCAGCAAGCCGCGAGGTATTCCTGCGTCGAACGGTGGTGGAATTTCACCCTTCCGTAGGTGCTCGGCGCAAACAATCCAGTGCGCAGCAGGGCGTTCACGGATTTCTGATCCCAGTCGACTAGGACGCTGGACGCGTCGATAGCTCCAGGCGACAGAGCGGGATCGGCATCCTGTCCCGGCGCTTTCAGTGAAAAGGTTTTACCCAAGACCAACGCAGCCGCCACGCGCTCTGCACCTTGCCTTGCCTTTTCCGGGCTCAGGATCGCGGCCTCGGGCCGGTAGACGTCCTCTTCCCGCAACTTGCGGCGGATACTCTCCTCGGTCATGGTGAGAAGGGATCCGAACGCCTTGTGTGCAGCCCAGTAGCCGATAAGGTCGATGAGATCACCGGGGCGTTCGGCCATAGTTTCAAGCCCCGCGAGTTCAATGGCGCGTCTGAATGCTTGGCCGTCCAGGCCCGCGGCGTCAGCCATTTGCGCCATCTGGTCGCCACTCAATGGTGCGAGTTGAACCACTGATAGCTCGCGTGGCTTGACCCGTGGTTCCTTCTGTCGCGAGTTGCGGCTTTGGTGTTTCTCCGCGTTAAACAGTGGCGAGAGCAAGACTTCCTCAGCGTCCGCCATCGGGGCTGTCGCGTGTTCGACGTCCTCAAACGGCAACTCCG
The DNA here is from genome assembly GCF_040948675.1 of Paraburkholderia sp. BR14312. Taxonomy (NCBI): domain Bacteria; kingdom Pseudomonadati; phylum Pseudomonadota; class Betaproteobacteria; order Burkholderiales; family Burkholderiaceae; genus Paraburkholderia; species Paraburkholderia sp. BR14312. The sequence continues at coordinate 6,233 of NZ_JBFPKI010000018.1, read as the reverse complement.
TTTGGAGCGCATCGCGATCGGACTTTCCCCTCCAATCGCTAGCCCGACAGCTGACGACGACGAACGCACGGTTCAGGTTGTCACGACCGAGCTCCTTCCGGAAGGTTTCGAGTGCGGACGAGAAGCGTTTGCCGTTAAGGCGTGCCTCATCGACCGAGTCCAGAAAAAACCACGCGTCACCAGAACTGGACGCCTTCCACGCTCGAAACAACCCGACATCCTCATCGTCGAGTGCTACGAGGAATCCGCGGTCGGCCAAGTCTTCGATTCTGACAAAGAACGCTGCCCGGCCGTCGCCCTTCAGGCACTTTACGCGATGTTCAAGTTCTCTCGTTTTCCCACTCAACGCTTCAGCAAGAAGGACAACACGGCGCCGCGTCAATAGCTCGGGCCAGCCGAGCCATCCCCCGTACTTACGGCCCCAGTGTGGACCCCATTCGAGCGTCGCGTCTTTGTCGTTTGCCAGCGGGACAAAATGTCGATCGAGATCCACGAAGTCCATATCGATACCGCCCTTTTATTTTTGGAGCACACTCGTAATGCCTGCATCAAAGCAGATCGCGAAAAACCAATGCAACTGCAGCGTTCTTCGTGCAATGTCGCGCAACTTCGCCATAAAAGCCGTGGACATGGATATCCGTTTGCGACGGGCAAAAAAAACGGCCCGCAAGGTTGCGGGCCGTCGTATAGGCGGGGAGGGAACTGCCGCGGGAACGCGCCCAGACCGGACAGAACCCTTGCCCCTTTTTTCGGTTGTCGTCAGATGCTTCGCGACAGAGCCTATAGAATAAGCGTTTTCCCATCTCGACGCAATCCATGCGCATTGATCCCCGGATGTCCGCGGCACCGGCCCTTACTCGGCGTCAGCGCTACGTTGCAGAATGCTGGTACAACTTGGTTCACGAGGCGTCACTCGACGCGTTCCGCTTGCGGACGATGAACCCGTGCAACGCGATCCGTGAACTACGACGCGTTTGCATCGACGGGGTGAGCGAAGGGCATCGGCTCCAAGTTGCGGCGGAGGCGCGCTCGATTCTTAAATTCGATGCGGTTATCAATCATCCATCCGAGTTCGCTCGCCGAGCCAAAGACTTGGTTGACCTACTCGACAAGCCCTCCGGAAAACTGACGGAAAGCTCTGGACAGGTCACGTTGTCGTGGCGTCTGATCGATACCTTCTGTCGCGAACTGCAGGTCGACCTCCAGTCGCTATATATCACCCGGTCGATTGCATTGTTGCGGGACCTGGTCACGCAGCCGGACGGAGCGAGCATCGATGACGACGCGAGTGCGCTGAGGACCCTCGGCAGCGTCGTCGGAGCGCTCCTGAGCGTTCTCGTTGACACGGGGTGGACGCTGGAAACGCTCTTCTGGCTTCACAAACAACACCTTGGCCAGTGGCAGCCGACCAATGGTCATCCGTACGATTTCAACCTCGCGCTTCGCCGGACTGTCGCACGCATCGAGCGTCCGCCGCAAGACTATACGGTGATCTTCACGCTGGCAAGCGTATCCCGGCCCGAAGAGTTTCCGGAGACGATCGCAGATATCAATTTCTCAAGCGCCGCGCCGGCCCTTCCCGAAGGAACCAAGAGCGGCGCTCGCCGGTTTGCCACCGAAGGCGGCGGCAAAGTGTTTGCGTCCACGACAGTTCTGGCGTCGGAAGCGCGCATGGCCGGTGCAATCGCGCGGGACCGCATCGCTCGGGTGCTCGACGTAATGCGATACAGCTACGAACGTCGGCAGATACAGCTGTCTGAGAAGTTTCTCGTATCCACCTCGTCGCGCCGCGCTCCCGGGTTGGTTGACCTTGCCGGGGAGTCGATCCCTAATCCGCGCGCGTCCGTCAGCACGGCGCAGTTTGAGCGCTTCATGGGGCAGATCCAACGGCTCGCCGGTCACGAAAACGTCGAACCCGGCGCGCAGGATCGGATCTATTCGGCGTTCCGGCTTTACCGACTCGGGAGCGAAACGACAAATCTCGAAAACAAGCTCGTCAACTGGTGGACTGCTCTAGAGTTCATGACCAACGATGTTGATAGCACCAACATTGGCGTCACTGTCGAAAACGCGCTGGCTCCTGTGGTCACCCTGGAGTACCTTCCCAAGCATCTGCATGCGTTGCGTCTCGTGCTCATTGAACTGGGCGCGCAACTGGTTGATCCAGACACACAAGCTGCGATCGCTCTGGGAAACATGACGCTCGTTGATCTGTATTCGCTCTTAAAAAAACAGCCTGTCGTCACTGCTGTTCTGGCTACCTGCGCCGATCACCCCTACATCTGGTCAGCGGCAAAGGAGTTGCTTGACGCGCTATCGAATTTGGGACGACTTAAAGGCAAACTGAGTAGCCACTCGGACCGCTTGAAATGGCATATTCGTCGAATTTACCAGGCTCGAAATGACGTTGTTCATAGCGCGAGGCGGATAGGCAGTGCCCGACTGCTGTGTGCAAACCTTGAAGTCTATTTGAAGTATGCGCTCGATGGATTTCTTGTGGAGTTGCAATTTCAGCCAACGCTCAAGAGTGCGAACGAATATTTTGATCGGCGCGCGCACACGCTCAATCGGATTCTTGGCGAACTCGAGGCCAACAAAGAGGATCGACTTCTCGTGTGGCTGACGCAATCCGACGAAGGCTTTCAGTGAACCTTCCTGAAGCATCGACCGGTTTGAACATCTTCGTGGATGAATCTGGCACGTTCGTCCTCTCGAACCGAAAGAATGCGTTCTGCGTGGTTGCTGCCTATGTTGTTCCAGGCCGGCAGCTGGAAGAGGTGGCGGGTCTCGTCACCGCGCTCAGAACGAAGTCAGGGGCGGGGGCCGAAACCAAGCTTCGCGACCTCCCGGACGAAGGTTATGCAGCGTTTCTCGACCAACTTCGCGGTCTGGATGGATTGGCCTTCGCGGTTGCAGTCGACGTCGGTCTTCATCGCGGCCGGCAAATAGAGCATCACCGGAACATGCAGGCGCAGAAAATTCGTCAAAACGCTCCGCGGATGCTGTACGAGGAGGGCCGCGCCGCGGTCACCGCGCTTGCCGACGGAATTGAGAAGCTGCCTTTACAGCTTTATACACAGCTCGTTTGCCAGGTGGGGTTGTTTCACACCATCCTAACAAGGGCGCTGGTCTACTACGTGCAGCGGGACCCTTGTACCCTAGCTGCGTTTCGTTGGCGTGTAGATCGCAAAGCGCAGTCTCCAACGAAATACGAGCGAGCGTTTAAGGAAATTCTGGCCGGCCTTCTGCAGTCACGCTCACTCCAGGACCCGATGATCATGCTCGAAGGCGCCGATTACAGCTACTTTCGACGGTTCGAGTATGAAGATGGTCAAGCGCCCGAATACCTGCAGCGCGAATACGGACTATCGATTAACTCGGGAACAAATCTCGGAAAAATTCTCCACGAAGACTTCCAGTTCGTCGATTCCGACTGTTCCGCAGGCATTCAGGTCGCCGACCTTGTCGCCGGTGGCGTGAGGCGGCTGCTTCGTGGAGGGTTTGAGCAACCAGGGCGTATCGCGCGAGCGCTCGGCTGCAACATGCTTCAGCGTGAACATAACGCGCCGCCGATTGCGCTGGTTTCGTTAGATCGGACGGGCTACGTTAATCAACCGATCTCGCAGTTGCTCAGAATGATGAGTGCGTACACTCGCCCGATGCTGGCGCCGGGGTTTGGTCGCTGACATCCGTAGGGTCAGCGATTGTCCGCCGACGCCCAAGTTTGATACTGGACCACAGAAACGGGGGACGTCCCGATAACCCGACGCGCGATCGAAGCCGCGTGACTGTGCCAGCAAGCGGCGACCGCCTTAGCTCACCGAATCCGACCAACGCAGATAGAAAAGCAGATAGGGATCTCGGATATCCAATACATCGTTATCGGCGTCCCACTCGATGATACTGTTTGCCTCGGCCGAGTTTGCAATGGTCGCGATTTGATCGCATGCGCCGATCACACTTGAGCCACTTGGCACCGAATCGGAGCAGATCGCGCGAATCCGGTCCTGCAGTTGCTGATAACGGAAAGTAAGATTGGGTGGGTCTGAGCTGAGCGCGAGCAGCACGATTCGATAAACGTCCCCCGTCCCGCCCAATTTCAATGGGTGCTGCGTTCTTTCCGTGCCGCGCGTCTTGGGTCCTTCCTTCAGCTTTTCCACCAAGGAGGTGTAGTCGGCTGTGGCTACCGTGCGAAAGCAGACTGCATTTATGAATGCGCGCGTATTTGGCAATGTCACAGGTTCGCTGGCTCGGGCTTTGTTTTTTGATTCGAAGCACGCCTCAAGACACATCGTCTGCATGAGTTGAGGCGAGCCTGCAGCCTCGTCGGCAATGAGCGCAATTGACTGCGGATCAAGAGCCAGATTTAGCACTCTGAACCCCAACTCGGCGATCTTTGCTAGGTTTTCGCGAGTCCAGTAATCGAAGTCGATCGCAACCACTCGACCACGAAGATCGCTGTTTGCGCGCAATACGTCATCCGCATGATAGGGAACCGAAGCGCACACGATTCTCACGTCCTTCGCGATGGCTTCCTTGATCTGACGAGCAACTTCTTCTTGGATTTCTCGCGAGATATAGTGGAAGTCGTCGATGAACACGACGTATTCCGTTCCAGATAGCAAGCGAATCAGCTGCTGCAGAGCGTCAAGCTTATGGGTTGCCGAAACCGTTTCCTTACCGCCGGTGGCGTCGGCATAAAGGCCGCTACCCTCCACCTTTGCAACCATAAGATTTCCGGTCGCTTTTACACCACCCGTCACCGTACTCTGGTTGTTGGTTTCTGAACTGACGGTTTGGTTATCCGCTTCCCCGAGAAGATCGAAAACGCGACGCCACAGATCGTCGGGATGGTTCACGTTTGCACCGGTGATCGCCAACAGGTTTTGCTTGCCCACAAGATTTTCAACGAATGCGGTCTTCCCTGACTTCGACGGGCCGGAAATGGAGATAAGTGTGGATCCGCGTTCGACCGCGTCCTCAAATTTCTCCCGTCGCTCTGTCAAGTGATCGGTTACGAACGTGTGCGATGGCGTGCGATTGGGCGTGAACACATCGCGCGCGCGAAGAGTGGTTTCGGTCATTTTATCTGTGGAGGAAAGCAGTTCGTCCCGCGCGAAGTATACGTCGTTCTGAAGAACGAAGAGGTTCTGTTGTCGCGCAGTTCGTATTTTCACACGCTCTCACCCCCAACGCTCCGGTCAACTGGCCACTTGCGCGCGCGGCTCTATGTCCGCGAAGGCCTCGGTGTATGCCTCGCGCAGAGCACGGTAGTCTTCAACGAGCTGCGCCCGCGTCGCCCGAATAGAGCGTCTCGAGCTCCCTAAGAACCGTGAGCCTTTCCAGTGCCAATGCGATGCTTCCGAGGTGGTCTAGACGGGGAAGGGCCTCCAAGGCCCCTGACTTAAATGGCGTCGCCAGCGCGACGGATCACGATGTCGGAGCCGTGTCCCAATTGCTTTGCCCAGACACGCACTGCGGCCTCGACGTCCGCCGGCGGTGTTTCAGCGTGTACAACCTTCGCAGTAGCGGGGTCGGCTGGGTCATCCGGTTCTTCCGCAGCCCACCAGCTGCGATCCCCGCGCACGCAGACGGTGTAGCGTTTGTCGTCAATCGTCACATCCCAACTCTCGGCCACGTCATCTCCAGGCGCGGCTTGCAGGGCAGCGGAAAGCATGCGCGCGGCTCGTTCTAGATGACGATCAACGACGTCCTGCTCAATGGAGAGATCTCGCAACCCGAAAACAAGATTCATCCGAAGGCCATCGACCTCTGCAGCGTACTCGTTGGCGATCTTCGTGCCGAAACCAGCGGACAGCGGCTTCCACTGGACCTTCGCCAAACCCGGGATAATTCGTCCAAGCTGCGCAGCGGTTATCAAGGCGCCGGGCCTTAGCAACGCAGGCGCCGGGTTGTCGCCACCAGCAGGACTGATCGTCAGCCACACGCTGGTGTCAAGGATCTGCATGGTTCGACGGTTGCTCAATGGTGGGCGATCGTCGATCGGCCCCATAATGAGGGTAAGTGGTGTCATTTTGGTCCTCGGTCTATTTTTTCACGCAACTGCTAGCGTCATTTTACATAATATAATTTATCGAACCTTTTGGATGTGAGGGCTACGTCCTAATGTCGTGTTCTGGCTATTTACAGATGTCGTGTTTTTGAGCGCTGGCAAGCTGGCAGACTGCTGCAACCGCTGCGGGGCCTGCCATGAAGCCGGACACGACGCTGGT